>DATHEH010000110.1:0-6646 GCA_035318685.1 Ferruginibacter sp. | reverse complement strand
TTTAGCAACAAGCGATACCTCACCAATGACGAGATAGGACAGGCGGAGATATTGCCGCAACACAATGCATTGGGCTTTCACGTGCCCAGGATCTTTGATAAGGTGATAGATATACAGGAATGCTACCTGATGGATGATGTGAATAATCTTATCCGTAATACCATCCGGGATTTTGCTTTAGAGAATAATTTTTCATTTTATGACATCAGGGAACATACGGGCTGGCTGCGGAACATCATCATCCGGCTTTGCACTACAGGTGAACTGATGGTGAATATTTGCCTGAACCATGATGCTGAAGAGGACAGGAAAAAACTCTTTGATCATCTTTTAAAACAGGTGCCTGCCATAACCACACTGCTGTATACCATCAATCCAAAATGGAACGACAGTATATATGACCTTGAGCCGCAGGTATACTATGGAAAGGGATATGCAGTTGAAAAGCTGTCCGCGGGACTCGGTGAAGAGGATTTTCAATTCAAGATCTCCCCCAAATCATTTTTTCAAACCAATACCAGGCAGGCGGAAAAACTATATACCATAACCAGGGACTTTGCAGGGCTTACGGGCAACGAAATTGTTTATGACCTATATTGTGGCACGGGTAGTATTGGCATCTTTTTAAGCAGGCTGGCCAAAAAGATCATTGGTGTTGAAGTGATCGACGAAGCCATTGTGGATGCCCGGGAAAATGCTGCATTGAATAATATCAGCCACGCCGAATTCTTTACCGGTGACGTTATCAAGATCTGCAATGATGAATTTTTTATGGCTCATGGAAGGCCGGATGTGATCATTACCGACCCGCCACGGGCAGGCATGCATGAAAAACTGGTCATAAAACTTTTAGAGATCGCTGCGCCCAGGATCGTTTATGTAAGCTGTAATACGGCCACCCAGGCAAGAGACCTGGGGCTGCTGGGTGAAAAATATTCGGTGGAAAAGATACAGCCGGTGGATATGTTCCCGCATACACATCATATCGAATGCGTGGTATTGTTGAAACTGAAATAGGATTTAACCATTAAATTTGTAAAATGGCTTTCAATAATTACGGAAATAGTTTTCAGCGTACAACACCGGTCGTGTTGAACCTCGTCATCATTAATGCATTGGTATTTTTTGCACAGGCAATGTTTGATGGTCCGGAGACCGGCAATCTTTTAGACCAGGTGGTAACAAGCAAGATCGCTCTTTACCCCTTTGATATGGAATATTTCAAGCCCTACCAGCTGGTTACCCATATGTTTGCGCACGGTAGTTTTTTTCATCTTTTCTTTAACATGTTTGGATTGTGGATGTTTGGCAGTATGCTGGAAAGGGTATGGGGACCTAAACGCTTTTTCATTTTTTATTTTGTTTGTGGCCTGGCTGCCGCGGTTGCACATTTATTGTTGCAAAGACATGCACCGGCCATTGGTGCATCTGGTGCCATCATGGGTGTATTTGGCGCTTTCGCCTATCTTTTTCCTAATACAACACTCATCATCTTTCCCATTCCCGTTCCGGTAAAAGCCAAGTATGCCGTTGCCATCATGGCTGCTTTTGACCTGTTCGGCGGAGTCTATTCTGCAGGAAGCAATATCGCACACTTTGCCCACCTTGGCGGGTTAGCCATGGGCCTGATATTGGTCTTTATATGGAATAAAAAGAATAAAAAAACTTTCTACTAATACTAACACTTACTTGCTTTAACTGTTTGTAGTTTTGCATTACAAGCCTTTAGTTTTATGGGTGAATCGGACCGCTACCAGGAATATAAAATAAAGAAGCAACGATATACATTGGGGCAGCCGGGCAATGCGCTTATGTGGCTCTTTGTATTTAACGTGATCTTCTTCCTGATCCTGCAAACGATAAAGGTCTCCTTTGCTGTTTATGAACAATCCCCGAATCTTTATTATACCAAGATCCTGCAATGGTTCCAGTTACCTGCCGATGCGGCTAAACTGGCCGAAAGGCCATGGACCATTTTGTCTTATATGTTCAGCGATACTGGCCTGCTCCGTGCATTAAGTAATATGTTATGGTTATGGGCATTCGGATCGATACTGCAAAATGTAACGGGCAATAAAAAGATCATTCCCATTTATTTGTACGGAGGTTTTGCCGGCGCATTGTTCTTTATAGTGGCAAGCTCAGTAATGCCGGCGGCCAGCCAGCCAGCGGAAGCCGCAGGCTTAATAGGGGCCAATGCAGCCGTAATGTCGGTAGCTGTTGCGGTAACAATGCTTGCTCCCCGCTATCGTTTTTTCAGGATGCTTGGGGGAGGCATACCGATATGGATACTTACCATTTTTTATATCGCAATAGACCTTGCCGGTGTGGCTAAATTTCCTGCGCATGCCATTGCACATGTTGCCGGTGCAGCAGCAGGGTTCTTATTTGTGCTGTTGTTGCGCAGGGGAAAAGACGGAAGCCTGTGGATGAATAAATTGTACAGCTGGTTCATTGATCTTTTTAATCCCAATAAAAAAAAGAACAAATATTCCGCTAAAGAAAAAGTTTTTTATAACACAGGAAACAGGAGCCCTTATAATAAAACCTCGAATATTACAGAGCAGCGCATTGATGAGATCCTTGACAAGATCAACCAAAAAGGATATCATTTTCTAACCGAAGAGGAAAAGGATATCCTTAAAAAAGCAAGTGAAGAATAGGTTGTTCCATCAACGGCCCGAATGATGCTACGGAAGGGCCACCACTCATCAATTTAACAGCAGGCTTTTGGTTCAAATCGTATCTTTATAACATGCCCAAAAATATTTTTCGCAGGCTGACGAAACAAATCTTTATTATAACAAATATTATCGTAGCCATACTTTTTTTGCTGGGCTGTTATGGTTATTTATTAAACCCGCAACCTTTCTGGCCTATAGGTTTTCTTACACTCTCAGCTTTCTATTTCCTGCTGGCGCTTTTATTGTTCTTCTTTTTCTGGCTGTTCATTAAACCGGTTCATGGATTAATTTCTGTTATCGCCATACTGCTTGCATACAAACCGGTACTTAATATTGTTCCGTTTAATTTTTCCAGCTCTTTTACAACAACCAAGCAGCAGGATGACCTACGCGTAATGAGCTGGAACGTAGCCCAGTTCAATGCCCTGACAGCCAAAACCCGCCCCGAAGAAAAAAAAGGGATGCTTGACCTTGTAAATGAATACCGGCCCGACATAGCCTGCTTCCAGGAAATGGTTGCAGAAGACAGCACCGTGAAAGACCACGGCCATATGGAGGAGTTTTTAGAAAGACTTAAGTTCTCCCATCATTTTTATTCCTACAATAAGAAGGAAGATTTTTGGGGCTATGCGCATTTTGGTATCATCATTTTTTCCAGGTATCCCATCATTAACAGTAAAACCATCAGCTTTTATCCCCATAATTATAATTCCATTTTCCAGTACGCGGATATTGTAAAGGGCGCAGATACGATCAGGGTATTCAATATTCATCTTCAAACAATGAGGTTCAGCCGTGCGAACCTGAAATATATTGATAAACCAACTGTGGATGATAAAAGCGCAATAGAGGAATCCAAAAATATCATCAGCAAGTTCAAAGCAGGTTTTTTGAAAAGGAAGGTGCAGGCGGAACGCATAAGGGCGGAGATCAACAATAGTCCTTACCCTGTCATAGTCTGCGGCGATTTCAATGATGTACCCAACAGCTATGCTTATCAAACCATTGGAAAAAACATGAAAAATGCATTTGTTGAAAAAGGAATAGGACTGGGAAGAACCTTTTCCGGCATTTCCCCGGTACTACGGATAGATAATATCTTTATGGATGCCGGGTTTGACGTGCAGCAGTTCCTGCGCATCAATAAAAAAATGAGCGACCATTTCCCGATCGTCGCCGATGTGCAGTTGCATAAAAAGTAATATCTTCGTCCCCTGCATGAAAAGACCGATACCATACCATGTTTTCTGTTGCCCTTGCGGCATAGCTTAATATCTTTGTAAAAAATTTTTACATTTACCCTTTCTTTGTTGCCAGTTGATGATGCTTCGACTCCGCTCAGCATAAGTGAGTGACACAACAATGTTGAGAAAGGATATTATGTTGGTAAACAAAAACAGCAAACTACAAACAAAAACAGGATCATGTCATTAAAAATATATAATACACTTAGCAGGGAAAAAGAAATATTCAAACCGATAACCGAAGGCCATGTAGGTATATATGTGTGCGGACCCACGGTATACAGTGACGTGCATTTGGGCAACTGTCGCACTTTTATTTCTTTTGACATCATTTACCGATACCTGGTTTACCTGGGTTACAAGGTTCGTTATGTGCGTAACATAACTGATGCCGGGCACCTGGAAGGCGACAGGGATGAGGGAGATGACAAGTTCAGTAAAATAGCGAGGCTGCAGCAACTTGAGCCGATGGAGATCGTTCAGAAATATACACTGGGCTTTCGGCACGTAATGCAGTTATTGAATAACCTGCCGCCATCCATTGAGCCAACAGCAACAGGTCATATAGCAGAGCAGATAGAAATGACCCAACAAATATTGGCCAACGGTTATGCCTATGAAGTGAACGGCACCATCTATTTTGACGTTGAAAAATATAATAAGGAACAACCTTATGGTATTCTTACCAACAGGAAGATGGATGACCTTTTGGAAGGAACAAGAGAGCTTGGCGGCCAGGATGAAAAAAAAGGAAGACTCGATTTTGCTTTATGGATAAAGGCAAAGCCCGAACATTTGATGCAGTGGCCAAGTCCCTGGGGCATGGGTTTCCCGGGGTGGCATATAGAATGCTCGGCCATGAGTGAAAAATATTTAGGGAAAAAATTCGATATACACGGCGGCGGAATGGATCTTGCCGCAACGCACCATACCAACGAGATCGCACAAAGCCAGGCATGCTACCATACCAGCCCCGCCAATTACTGGATGCATACCAATATGCTTACGGTGAACGGAACCCGCATGAGTAAATCTTTAGGTAATGGATTTTTACCGGAAGAATTATTTACCGGCAGCCACCCGCTTTTGGAAAAAGCTTACCCGCCAATGACGGTAAGGTTCTTTATGCTGCAAACGCATTACCGGAGCACGCTTGATTTTAGCAATGAAGCTTTGCAGGCATCGGAAAAAGGATTGAAAAGATTGTGGGATGCGTACGAAGTACTGAAGAAGCTGCCAGCCACAAGCCACCAGGGACAAGCCGGGGATATCGAACTTGACACTAAGGTGAATAAGCTTGTAAAGGAATTTGATGAGTTCATGAATGATGATTTTAATACGGCAAAGGTTTTGGGAAATATGTTTGAGCTGGTACCGGTGATCAATTCAATAAAGGAAGGATTGGTAAAAGCAGATGCGATCTCTTCCGCAACCTTAGCGCTGTTGCAAGGAAAATTTAATGCTTACCTGGAAGACATTTTCGGGTTAAAAAATAATTCTTCCAACAATGAATCTCTGAATGGCGTAATGGATCTTTTGATCGAGATAAGAAAAGAAGCCAAGGCAAAAAGGGATTTTGCAACAAGTGATAAGATAAGGAACCAGCTGGCGGGAATAGGAATCAATTTGAAGGATGAGCGGGGTGGTGAGATGAGCTGGGGAATAGAATAGTTTTTTACCACAGATATCGCGGATCGAATCACAGATCAACGCAGAAGATCCGGGTTATCTGTGCAACAATCTGTGTGATCTGTGGTTAATTTTTTTATTATGCAACATCGGGAACATCTTGTTAAAGACAAAAAATTCAAAAAGATACTTGAACTGCAGGAGCCGTTTCAATTGGCCCAAAGAAAAAACGTATGCCTGCATTTGTGTTATTCCATCATGAGCCAGCAACTAAGTACCAAAGTGGCCGATGTGTTTCATCGTCGCTTTTTGGAATTGTATGGCGGTAAGGAGCCAACGCCGCAGCAGGTTTCAATAACGCCTTTCGAAACATTAAGGGGTATTGGGTTGAGTAATGCAAAAGCGAATTATGTACTCAACGTTTGTAATTTTTTTATTGATGAAAAGATCACGGATGAAAAGCTTTACCAGATGAGTAACGAGGAGGTAATTAAATACCTCACGCAAATAAAAGGTGTGGGGCAGTGGACGGTAGAAATGATACTCATGTTTACTTTGGGAAGAGAAGATATTTTTGCCGTGGATGACCTGGGTATTCAACAGGCGGTTTGTAAACTTTACAAGATCGATGCAGCCGATAAAAGAGCAATGAAAGAAAGAATGCTGGTTGTATCAAAAAAATGGAGTCCATACCGGACCTATGCCTGCAGGTATTTGTGGGGATGGAAGGATAATGCGCCAACCAAAAAATAAATAGGCTAAGAGCAGAAAAGAGAAAAAGAGCATTACAACTTATGACATCTATTTTCTCCTTTTCTCTTTCAATCTCTTAGCTAAGATCTATCGTTGCTATAATTTCCTCCAGATACTTCTTATCTGTTTCATCAAACTGGCTTGGTAATTCACTATCCGCATCCAGTACGCCGATCACTTCATTATTACGTATAATGGGCACTACGATCTCTGACCTGGATAAGCTGCTGCAGGCAATATGGCCCGGGAATCTTTCTACATCATCAACGATCAAAGTTGCTGTTCTTTGCCAGGCCGCCCCGCAAACACCTCTTCCTTTTTTTATTCTTGTGCAGG
>DATHEH010000109.1:0-7140 GCA_035318685.1 Ferruginibacter sp. | reverse complement strand
TTATTTGAAGGTGAATACAACAACGTACCAGATCAAACTGGATCAATTTGAAGGCCCTTTTGACCTCCTGTTATTTTTTATTGAGCGGGATGAGCTGGATATTTACAATATTCCCATCACAAAAATTACCAATGACTTTTTAGATTATATCCATAACATCGAAAAGCTCAATATAGAATTAAGCAGCGAATTCATTTTATTTATCAGTACCCTGATGCGCATAAAAGCAAAAATGCTTTTACCTCGGAAAGAACTCGATGCCCAGGGCAATGAGATAGATCCCAGGATGGAATTGATCAACAAGATCCTGGAGTATAAAAGATTTAAAGAAGCTGCAACAAAAATGGCGGAAATGGAAGCCGTGCGTATGCTGATGGTAAAAAGAGGCAACCTGCAAAAAGAGATCTCGCAAATAGGTGAAGAGGCCGGTGAAGGAACAGAGATACAAACCGTAACACTTTTCAAACTGATGAAGGCCTTTGAAAAGGTGGTATTCAAATTACATGAACGCAACCACAAGCCTGTACACACTGTTGTGCAATACAATTATACCATGGAGGGCAGCAGGACCTATATGCTGGAAACCTGCAGGGTAGAAAAAACGGTATCATTTGAAAAAATATTTGATGTCTGCGAAAATCGTATACACGCTATCTTTCTCTTTCTTTCCCTGCTGGAACTGGTGCAGCAACGTTTTATGAGCTTACTTACGGGTGAGGGCAGGAATAACTTCATTATTGAATGGAATGAGAACAGGGAGGAAGAGATACAGGGACTCTTACCCGGCGAAGAGACCATACCACTTAATTAAAAACAGCTGCCCCGGGTTAACCGGGGATTTTTTTGCTATTTTGTCAGGAATAAATCTGGTTATTATATTTGATGTTTAAACATTAAATTATTGGAAAATGAAAACAATATTATACAAAGCAGCCGACAGGGGCAGCGCTGACTATGGCTGGTTAAAACCGAATTATTATTTCAGCTTCGGTCAATTCCATGATCAAAATAAGGTACATTTTGGGTTGTTGAGGGTATTGAATGATGATTTTATAGCAGGTGGAGGTGCATTCCCCACACACCCGCATGATAATATGGAGATCGTCACTATTCCGCTCAGCGGTGCGCTTAAACACAAGGACAGCACAGGCGGCCAGGGCATCATCAAAGCAGGTGACGTGCAGATCATGAGTGCCGGATCAGGTGTGCAGCATTCCGAAGCCAATGACTCTGCAACTGAACCCGTAACCCTTTTCCAGGTTTGGGTATTCCCTAAAGAAAGAAACATCACACCCCGGTATGATCAGAAAACATTTGACATAAATGACAGGCTAAATAAATGGCAGATCGTAGTGTCTCCTGTTGAAGCAGATTCCGCTTTATGGATAAACCAGGATGCGAGGTTTGCATTAACTAAGCTGGAAAAAGGAAAGGAGCTCAGCTATTCAACCGCTTTTGATAATAACGGCGTATTCCTTGTTGTAATAAATGGTGCTATAAAAGTAAATGAACAACAACTGGATAAAAGGGACGCAATTGGTATTTCAGGGACAGGTTCTTTTACCATTTCCGCCGCCGAAGATGCCGAGCTATTGGCTGTAGAAATACCCATGAACTAAACTTAGTAATAGATCCATAATAAAACAGGATGGGGAGATGTATCAATATATGCTTTTAGTTTTGTTAAGAAAGCCGGGGCAACTGTAGGACAACCCCGGCTTTCACAAATAGGCAGTGGCGATATCTCTTCATTTGGCACACAGGAATGTGCATGCAGCACCACAAAACGTTCAAAAGCTTTGTTGTTGGAATTATCAAGACCGTGTAATTTATAAGCCAGGCCGAATTTCCCCATATAAGATCTTCCAACCTTGTACTTGCCTAATGAAGTGCTATTACTGTTAGGAATATTTGAAAAAATAAGTTGCTCTGCATCAATACCCGAGCCACTTCCGTGCGTAACAAGTCCGGCTGTTTCTATTGAATCAGCTTCAAGGTTATAGACAAAAAAACGATACCTGCCTGATTGTATTTTCATGTCTACCAAAAAGCAATGCTTTGAACTATAATTATTCTTATCTGCATAGGATCTTAAAGGACCAGCTTTTTGTTTTAGCCGCAGGATAGCAGCTTCATTGGTATGACCTTCATTTTTTGTAACCGCAATTGTATTACACGGGCGATGATGACTGAATTTTGGCTTATACCAGAAAAAATAGGCAGATGCTGCACTTGCTGCCAGTAGCAGGAAAACGATGGTAAAGAGCTTCATAAAAAATTTCACGGAGTTGTGTTTGGCTTAGACGCCTAACGACAGCAATTCCATAAAATTCTTTTAAGCCTGTTAAAAAAAATAAAAACCCGGCTGCTCACCGGGTTTACATTTATATTTTTTAAAGAGATCATTTGAGTATATGAACAGAAACATTTGCCATTGCCCGCAATTCGCCAGCGATCGCATTGGCATCCATGCCCACTTCTTCATACAATTGTTTAGGCGTTCCGTGTTCCACCAGCCTGTCGGGGATACCCATTATTTTTACATCGGCTTTATAACCATGTTCATTCATAAATTCAAGAACAGCGCTTCCAAACCCGCCAACTATCGTTCCGTCTTCGATGGTGATCACCTTGTTGAATTTACCAAAAACCTCGTGTAGCATTTTTTCATCCAAAGGCTTTACAAAACGCATGTCATAATGTGCCGGGTTAATGCCTTCTGCTTTTACGTCTCTTATTGCTGCAGCAGCAAAATTACCGGGATGACCAAATGATAGTATTGCTATGTCCTTACCGTCTTTCAATTTTCTGCCGGTACCTATTTCTATTTCTTTCATCTCTGTTTTCCATTCCGGCATCACACCTTCTCCCCTGGGATAGCGTATAACAAAAGGACTTGTTACTGAATCAAGTTGCGCCGTATACATCAGGTTCCTTAATTCCGCTTCATTCATAGGTGCACTTACGACCATATTGGGTATGCAGCGCATATATGCAATATCATAACAGCCGTGATGGGTAGGGCCATCTTCGCCCACCAGCCCTGCCCTGTCCAGGCAAAATATTACCGGTAGTTTCTGAATGGCTACGTCATGTATTACCATATCATAAGCCCTTTGCATAAAAGAAGAATAGATATTGCAAAACACTTTCATGCCCTGTGTAGCCATCCCCGCACTCAATGTTACAGCATGTTGCTCGCAAATGCCCACATCAAATGCACGGTCAGGCATTTTCTCCATCATGAATTTTAAAGAAGAACCACTGGGCATTGCCGGTGTGATCCCAAATATCTTTTTGTTCTTTTCTGCGAGTTCAATTATGGTATGCCCGAATACGTCCTGGTATTTAGGCGCCTGTGGCAGGTCAAATTTCTTCTTCTGTATCTCTCCTGTTACTTTATCAAATAAACCCGGTGCATGCCATTTGGTTTGATCTTTCTCCGCCAGGTCGTAACCTTTTCCTTTCACGGTTTTTATGTGAAGGATCTTTGGTCCCGGTATATCTTTCAAATCCTTTAAAGTATCAACGAGCTTGGTAATATTGTGCCCGTCAATAGGACCGAAATAACGCAATTGCAGTGCCTCAAACAGGTTACTACTCTTACTTACCATTCCTTTCAAACTCGCCTCAAGCTTACTGGCCATATCCCTGCTGAATTTTTTTCCAACAGGTAATTTACCTAATGCTTTCCACACATTATCCCTCAGGTCATTATATGCATGGGAGGTAGTGATATCCGTTAAGTATTCTTTCAATGCACCAACATTGGGATCAATGCTCATGCAGTTATCATTTAGTATGATAAGCACATTGCTTTTTTCGATCCCTGCATGGTTCATCGCCTCAAAAGCAAGGCCGGCTGTCATAGCGCCATCACCTATGATGGCAACATGTTGCCTGTCATCTTCTCCTTTATAATGAGAAGCCATTGCCATACCAAGAGCTGCTGATATGGAAGTAGAGGAATGCCCAACGCCAAAAGTATCATATTCACTTTCACTGCGTTTTGGAAAACCGCTCAGGCCCTGGTATTTCCTGTTGGTAGGAAAATTTTCTTTACGGCCGGTAAGTATTTTGTGTCCATAAGCCTGGTGACCAACATCCCATACCAATTGATCATAAGGCGTATTAAAAACATAATGTAATGCTACCGTTAATTCCACTACCCCAAGACTTGCCCCGAAGTGACCGCCATACACACTAACCACATCAATGATGTATTGGCGTAATTCATCACAAACCTGGTGCAATTGTTCCCTGCTGAGTTTTTTCAGATCATCAGGATTATTGATCCCTTGTAATAATTTGCCGGCTTTTATGTCCATTTTATGTATTTGCGGGGTAAAGTTACAATTTTTTGCTGCTCACAGGCTGCTTATTAAACAACATTTAACGAAGAAGGGTTTTAAAAATTATGATTTATCATATGTATTTCATCATATTAAGGATAAGATCAGGGTCTGGACTGTTGACCAGGTAATCTTTACACTCCGACAAGGTACATACGCCCGGGTAATCACCCACCATTAACCGCATATCCTTGATCACCTGGAAATGCAGGTGGGGTGGCCAGTTGCCATTTTCTTCCGGTTTACCAAAGTGCCCCACTACCTCCCCCCTTGCTATATAGGCGCCTTCACTCATTTTTGCAATGTCATCCAAACTTAAATGACCATATAATGTATGAAAAGTAACCGTACCTAGCTGGTGCAATAAAATGATTGTAGCACCATAGTCGCCAAAATTGTCGTTGAAAGCAAAGCTATGGACCATGCCCCCCATGGCTGCATAGATGGGAGTACCGGCAGGCCCCCATATATCGATCCCAAGATGGATCGATCTGGCTTCTTCTCCATTAAAAAGTTCGCTCCTCCTGTATAATGTGCGGTTCTCCGTATACCCGCCAATGCCATATTTGGAGCCCGTAGATGTTAATTTGCTATTTATATAGCGTGAAAAAGATCCCGTATCTGCAATATCAGCCCCATCCAATTCAGTGTTCGCCCGTGTGAAATCAAAATGAAACAATTTTTCTTTAGCAGGGTGAAAATCAACAACAGGGTGAAAATCTGCCCTGTTCCTGATCAAAGTATTTTCCAGTTCGGTTTTCATTGAATGAAGGTAACAATATATTCATTGTATAAAAAAAGTCCACCAATTTTTGGTGGACTTTAAAATTATTATTCTGATAGGTTTACTGTATCACGACCCTACACATGGTCAAACGATTGCCATTTGCATCGCCAACCTCAACCCAATAGATACCTTTTCCTTTTGCACTCAAATCAACTTTCATCTTGTCATAAGGCCTTCCGATAGTGTAATTCAGTGATAATACTCTTTCTCCTTTACTATCAAAAACAGTTAAGGTTCTTGGTAATCCTACATTGTTCATTGTACTGTAGTACCTAACCTCGAACCGTCCGCTGTTTGGATTAGGATAGATGAAGCATTTACCACTTACAGAATCCCTGATGGAGATAACGTTGGAAGTGCCTACACAACCATTAACATCGGTAACCCTCAGGCTGAAATCTCCTAAATTATCTACGGTTACATCAAAGCGATCTAAGTTAGCGCCTACTACCGGAACACCATTCCTTAGCCATACATAACCATTAGGTCCTGCAGCATTAGGACCAACTGTAGAGGTCAGCCTTGTTGTCAAACCTGGTAACAAGCTAGTATAAGGATTGGCTGTTATTGTAACGACCGGTAATGGATTAACCGTTAACAATCTTTGTGCAGATGTATCAGAAGCACATGGTGCTGCACCGTTAACAATAGCACGGTATAAGTAACCATTCATTGTAACAGGAGGAGCTGTAAGGGTCAACGTTGCTGTTGTAGCACCGCTGTAAACGCCTCCATTATTTACAGGAAACCATGTATTAGGGTTACCATTAAGGGCACTTACTTCCCAACGATAAGTGAAAGGACCTGTACCGGTTGATGCCTTAACTGTAAAGGTTGCAATTTTATCAGTACAAGTTGTGGCATTAACAGGCTCATCCTGCGGCAGAATATTTGCCTTTTCATTAACCGTTACAATTACTGTTCTTCCAGCAGAGGTACATGGAGCACCACTAGCACCCTGGAACCTTACAATTCCGATAAATCCTCTTGGTGTATTTGCAAGTACAGCTGGTGAAATATCACCGGCATAACCAATATTGGTACCGGTAATGAAATCAACACCACCACTGGAAATTGTTTGAATACCAGCGGCAATGGTACTGTACCTTAAATTACCAACGTTTGTAGCTGTTAGTTTACTCTCAACAGCGACTCCGTATGTAGCACCCGCAGGAATGCTCAACGTCAGGCCTGATAAGAAAGGCTGAGGCGTTGTTGTTGTCAGATTCGCTATCGCCGTATAAGATCCCGTTCCGGAAGTAACCCATCCATTAGCAGCTGAAATTGCTCCCGGCGCACCATTGATTGGCGTTGTTTTATAATACACCGTAGCCGTACTTGGTCCGCTTGTAGATGCAATACTTTCAATTCCTGTAATGGTGATCGGGAATGCATTGTTATTCTTGATGTTGAAAATAACCAATCCAAACGCATTGTTATTCGTGAACGTTGTTGTTATGTTACTGGCAGGGCCTCCCAAACTATTCACTGTTGCTGTGTAAGGATAAACACCCGATGGTGTTGGTTTAGCCCATACGGTATCCCTTGGAGTACCGGCGTATGCTATAGTTGCATTAGCGTCATTAAATAAGCCTGCGATCGGGCTCCATGTTGCAGGAGTTGCAGGAGTACCTAAAACATGGGTTATACTTATAGACCATGAAGTCAAAGTACCAAGGTCACCAGGGCCGCCATCAGCCAGTGCCAGTGTCCATGCACCATTAGGTACTGAATACAGAGCAGCGAAATTTGCTGCATTGGAAGCAAAGCCTGTTGGATCCATGATCGTATAACCCGGATTCACTATTGCTCCATTAAGCGCATCAGGCTTGTAAGGACCTGCCGGAGCAGTTATTCCATACTGGAACGGCGTTGGCACGCTACTGAATACAACAGAAGATGTGGAATTGATCGCTGCATTAAAGAATCCTGCCGTTGCAACAGAAGCTGCACCGTTATTAGTATTCGTATTGTGTTTATACAAACTCAGGATCTGGCCAT
>DATHEH010000108.1:0-12977 GCA_035318685.1 Ferruginibacter sp. | reverse complement strand
TCTATTGTCATGCCCATGATAATAAAATTCGTGCCAAGACCGTTTTAAATTTTATACATGATGATGTTAAGAAGACTTTAACTTCATGGCGCCGCATTTGTTAATAATTGTAACATAAAAAAGAGTCTCAAAAAATTTTGAGACTCTTTGTGTAGAATATATTCTATACCGGTACTTGTCCTGGTTCTACAAGCTTCCAGTGCTTATTAAAAGTATTGGGCGGGTTTGTACTGTTATGGTTGCTATTTCGGGTTGAAGAACCGGGTTGGCCCGGGGTTGTTGATTTTAATTATATTTTTATTTCTTTATATTTTTTTTCTTTAATTCCTGCAGCTTTTTATTACTCTCCTGCATGGCGAGCATTCGTTCCTGAAATTTATTTTGCTTAACAGGGCGCTTCCTGTTTTCTTCTATTTGCGCAAGTATCTTTTCATGGTTAATAATATACTTCTGAATAACTATCTGGAGAATGAGTGTAACAGTATTTGACACCGTATAATACCAGGTCAATGCCGCTGGTAAACTATTAAAAACACCTAAAAGCAAAACGGGGAATATATAAGGCATATATTTCATTACAGGATTTGTATTATCCTGCATGGTACTCATGCTATAAACAGAAATGATCAAACTCGTAACCGTTGCTGTAATCGTGAAGAGGCTTACGTGATCCCCGTAAAAAGGTATTGAAAAAGGCAAACTGGCAATAGAATCGTAAGCGGCAAGGTCTTTTGCCCACAAAAAACTTTGTCCGCGTAAAGAAATATTCGATTGAAAGAAGTAATATAACGACATAAAGATGGGTATCTGCAGCAAAGCCGGTAAACAGCCTCCCAGGGGGCTCACGCCTGCCGACTTCCACAATTTCATCTGGTCCATACCAAAGGCCTGCTTATCATCCCCATGCTTTTCTTTTAACCTGTCGATCTCAGGCTTTAACGCTTTCATCTTGGCGCCACTCAGGTAGCTTTTATATAATATAGGAGAAGTGATGAGGCGGATCAGTAAAGTGAGTAATAAAACCACCATACCCATGCTTGCAATATGTTTCCTGAAAAAATCAAATACGGGCAGTAAAAAATGCCGGTTAATGTATTTTACAAATGCAAAAACACCACTTCCATAAGGAACAATACTTTCCATTTGATTATTACTTTTACTCAAAACATTATAATCACTGGGCCCGTAATATAATTGTAAAGGAATGGTAGCGGAAGACCCTGGTATTGCAATGTTAAAATTAGCAGCGGCCTGCGCCACTATTCGTGTGGAATCCTCCGGGACTACCCATTTTATATCAGCACTTTCAAATTTATTCTTTGCTATCAATGCCGAAATAAAGAACTGCTGCTTAACAGCGAGCCATTCCACAGGCTTACTAAATTTCATATCATCTCCTGAGCCCAAATGTTCAAAATCGTAGTCCCCGTTCTCCAGGTAACTTATATTGGTTTGGCCTCTTTCATAAGTAATATCCTTTTCAACCTGTGGTGCTTCTGTTTGCCACGAAAGGTTCATTTTATTTTGAGAAACAAGTTTATCTGCGCCGATAAAGGAAATATTAAAGTCCAATACATAACTGTCTGGCCTCAGGCTATATTGGTGTTTTATTTCTTTGCCTGTTGAATCCTTCAAGAGAAATGAAATGGTTTGGCTTTTATCAGCCGCTACAATTTTCCCTTCAGGTATAAATAAAATGTCTGCAGTTTCAATCGTCCGGTTTACGCCCGAATTGATCTTGTACGATATCCGGTTAAATGAGCCATCTTCTAAAATGAGGGGCTTGCCGTCAAATTTTTTATATTGCTTTAATTCAACAACTTTTGGTTGCCCGCCCTTATTGGTAAATGTAACCCTGATCAATTCATTCTCCAGTGTTTCTAATTTCTCTTCCTTTGATGAATCGGTTAAAAAGGTTGCCGGAACCTGCATTGCAACTTTGCGTAAAGAATCTGTTTTTAAAGAATCGATCCTGGCAGTAATAATATCTGGTTTAGGTTTAGTTGCGGCTATGGAGTCTTCAACCCTTTTCTTTTCTGTAAGATATGCCTGGTTGCTGCGGCTGTTAATAATAAACATCCCGATCAACAACGCCCCTATTAATACAAAGCCTATAACCGTATTTCTATCCATTCCCATGATTTGTTGTTTTAAGTTGCCAAAGGTAATTAAAGTTTAATGGCTGTACCTTCCCGGCTAAAAAAATGCCTTTCCAATGAGGAAAGGCACTATACTATATAAATAATGTTCAAATATTTATTTTTTTGCCGCAGGAGCTGCTGCAGGGGCAGGTGCAGCGGCTTCAGCTTTTGGAGTGCTGGCCTCGTCCTGTTTCAATTGCCTTGTCATTGTTACAGAAGCAATAGGAATACGTGGTGAGTTTAAAACCTCCATGTTCTCCAGTTTTACATCTTCTACCCTTACGTTCTCATTTAATTCCAGTTTATTGATATCAACATCAATATGTTCTTTCAGGTATTTTGGAAATGCTTTAACCTTTAATGATTTCATCTTGGTTACCAGCTTTCCTCCTGCTTTTACCCCGGCAGGAACACCAACGAATTTAAGTGGCAATGTTGCGATCACTTTTTTGTCTTCAACAAGCTCTAAGAAATCCACGTGCATCAGTGAATCTGTAACCTTGTTGAATTGCAGGTCTTTTAAAATGCAGCGGTAAGATTTACCGTCAATTTTAACGTCTGCCAGCATAAAGTCGGCTGTATAAACGATGTCTTTAAAAGCAGTTGCAGGCGCAGAGAAATTGATCTCCTGTGAACCACCATAAATTACACCTGGCACTTGCTTCTGAGAGCGAAGGTGGCGGGTGGCTTTTTTTCCGCTTTCGGTCCTCAGTTGTCCTTCGATTGTAATTGATTTCATTTCTTAATTTTTTTTATGAGGCGCAAAGATAGGTAAAAGTGATAAGTTCTGAGTTATAAGTTATAAGTTTATTGTGCCCGGTATGTACCTGGTACTAATAACTTATTACTTCTTGTTGGCCATCCTGCTTCTCATAAAAAGGCTGTTAATGCTCTTGTTTTCAAAGGCATTACGTATGGTAACTGCAAATAATTCATCTGTTGAAACCACTTTTATCTTGCTACACTCTCCCCTCAAAGGTATAGTATCGCAAACCACCATTTCTTCCAATACGCTATTCTCTATATTCTTATAAGCATTGCCGCTCAGAACGGGATGAGTACAAAGGGCCCTTACGCTCCTTGCGCCATTTTCTTTCATAAGTGCCGCACTCTTTACCAGCGTACCCCCGGTATCACAGATATCATCAATAAGCACTACATCCCTGTCTGTAACATCACCGATAACCACCATGCTGGCAATTTCATTAGCCCTTTTGCGGTGCTTATCACAGATCACCATTTCACATTCAAAATAGGTGGCGATCTCACGAATACGATTGGCGCTGCCTACATCAGGAGCGGCAAATGTGAGGTTAGCAAGGTTAAGATTTTCAATGTAAGGGATAAAGATGGCAGAAGAATCCAGGTGATCAACGGGTATATCAAAATAACCCTGTATCTGGGGCGCATGAAGATCCATGGTTATTACACGATCAGCCCCGGCCGCTGTAAGCATATTTGCTACTAATTTTGAACCGATAGCTACGCGGGGCCTGTCTTTCCTGTCCTGTCTTGCCAGGCCATAATATGGAATAACTGCTATTACTTTATAGGCTGATGCCCTTTTTGCAGCATCGATCATAAGCAGTAATTCCATAAGATTATCCGATGGTGCGTATGTGCTTTGGATCAAAAAAACAAAACGTCCGCGGATACTTTCTTTGAATTCAACATAGATCTCTCCGTCACTGAATCGCTGAATATTCACCTTGCCCAGGGGCTCCCCGAACTTTTTAGCTATTTTCTCAGCCAGGTATTGTGAGCCGGTTCCGGAAAAAATCTTTGCATTTGATTCCATATATATTTATATTGAGGTAGGTGTTATCTATTATCCTGCGAAAGTATCATTTAGTTTAGACGAATTAATCTTGCTACCATGGAAAATGTCAACAAGCCATCCACATCCATTAAGAATTGGGCAGTTGATGACCGGCCCCGTGAAAAAATGCTGAACAAAGGTCCGGCTGCACTGAGCAATTCCGAATTGATTGCAATATTACTGAATAATGGAAGTAAAAATAAAAGTGCTGTGGAAATGGCTAAAGAAATATTGAAACTTGGGCAGGACAATCTCAGTGAGCTGGGAAAACTTTCACTTAAAGATTTTAAACAGGTAAAGGGAATTGGTGAAGCAAAGTCGATAATTATTGCAGCTGCACTGGAATTGGGAAGGCGAAGGCATGCCGCCGCAAGCCTGGAAAAAACTGTAATAAAGTCCAGCAGGGATATCGCCCAATACCTGCAGGTACTTTTAAAAGATCATACTTATGAAGTATTTGCTGTGGTTTTTTTAAACCGTGCCAATAAGATCAATCATTTCGAGATCATCAGCCGCGGAGGTATAACCGGTACGGTTGCGGATCCCAGGATCATTTTAAAAAAAGCGCTGGAAGAAGATGCTACTGCGATCGTTCTATGTCATAACCATCCATCGGGCAACTTGCAGCCAAGCCGTGCTGATGAAGAGTTAACCAAAAAGATAAAGGAAGCGGCAACATATTTTGATATAAAAGTAATTGACCACATCATTGTCAGTGAAGAGGGTTATTACAGTTTTGCTGATGAAGGAAATCTGTGAGGAAGCTTCAAGCTTTTAGCTTCGGGGGGAAACAAAATGAGTTTAATAACTTTAATAAAAGATAGTTCTCCAAATATATATTATGCCCCCCTGGGACTCTTCCCTTGTAGCCGCATTAAGCTTGCGCTGTGGGTCCTCCAAAATTAAATGGAATCTCCACAGCCTCCATATCCTGTATGTTTCCATTAGCTGCTTCAAACTTTTTCACATTGTCAGTTATTGCCTTCATAAAGCGTTTTGCATGAAAAGGTGTTAGGATTATCCGGCTTTTCACTTTGCTCTTCGGTGTGCCTGGCATCACATTTACAAAGTCAATCACAAACTCCGCGTGGCTATGTGTGATAATAGCCAGGTTTGCATATACTCCCTCAGATACTTCTTCTGATATCTCGATATTTATCTGGCTCGGTTGTTCTGGTTGGTTGCTCATTATTTTTTTTTTACAAAGATAAAAACAAAGAGCCCCAAACAGGGGCTCTTTATAAAAAACAATTTATTTAATATATTATCTTGGTCCTTTGTACCTTAAAACTACTTCGTATTCCCTTGTAGCAGCAGCAGGATTCCACCTGAAAGCCAGGTAAAAAGTTTTGGTTGCAGGATCATAATAATTTGGATGTCCGGCCCAATTAGTAAGTGTGGCATTGCTTAATGGCAAGCCAGAAGATTGCATAGTTACTAAATTTGTTACAGGATCAACCGACAAACGTAAACCATCAATACCCCCAACGCCGGTATTATTAGACCACGATACGCCAACCGCACTTACCGCATTTCCTCCAAAAACGTTACTGTTAGCCCCGGTAGTAATCAGCGGTATATCAGCATTCGCTGGCCCCAGAGGCCCCGTTAATCCATCACAACATAATGGATTTGTTGAACCAGGACCAGTATACCTTTGCACAAAACCCGATACGACAGAATAAACACCATCATATATATTTTTAGCACCAATAGTTGTAATAACAGTCTTACTGGCAACAGATACATTACCAAAAGTTGAAGTAAGAACAGTAAACCCTAAACCGTACAGCTCACTTGGATCCAATAGAGTAGCATTAGGGATCGTTATTTTGATCTCTTTCGAAAATTCTCCGGGCGCAAATGTAACTGTGTACGTTCCTGCCTGACCCCCGGCTTTTGTTACACCATTACCTGTTACAACAGAATACCAGGTAGGATCCATATGTAAATATCCTGCAGTGCCTACAGCAGCCGTATCGTCTTTAACTGTAACGGTTACCGGCTGGTTAAGATCCTTTTCGTTGGCGGGATCTCTGCGGATGTCCGCTACTGCAACAACAGCTGCTGTATTGACGAAATCGATCGCAACTGCCTGTTCGCCCGGCGCTGTTGTTAGACCCCCATGGGCTACTTTTATTAAAGTTTGTCCGCCGTCACCGACCGCGTCCGGATATTTTACTTTTTTGCAGGAAGCAAAAACTATCATAGCCAGTGCAAAAAACACTATCAATTTTTTATAGTTTATGTATTTCATCGTTTGTTAAGTTGTAATGATAAAAAAAATATTGTAAAAACAGACTGCACTTTTCAGAACAGTCTGTTATAAGTAATTATTATTTGTCCCACCAAACACGCGTCTCCTGTACATCTGGTCCCTGGCTGGCATTTGCCTGTGCAACACCACCTGGATTTAATGATTTCTGTCTTGGACCATAAATATACCTTCTTGGTACCTGTGTATGATCAAGAGAAACAGGATATGGAGAAGGCGTTAATACAGGAAAACCTGTTCTTCTCCAGATATTCCATCCCATGGTGCCATCAGGGAAAGAAGCAATGAACTCCTGGATAGCTATTTTCGCAATATTGGCGTTAGTGCCCGCCGGAGCTGTTAAAGCCACAGCAGTTTGCGTTTTATAGCCGCCAGGTGTAGTCAAACCCCATTGTGCAAAAGATTGGTCTATACCGGTATTGTAAGCGTTGATCATATTTTCACCTGTCCAGCCACGATCAGCTGCCTCCGCACGGGCTAACCATGTTTGAGCAGAACTGATCAAAAAGATAGGTGAGGTAGTAGTACGATGCGCTGCTCCCATAGTTCTTGCCCAGTTAGGATTAGCGCTCCTCCAAACATTTATATTATTAGGATTACCCGCTGTTTCATTCCATCCATAAGGAACACCTATTGTTGATGAAGCGAGAGCCGATACACGGGTATCACCGGTTGTACTCAGCAAGTTCATGAACATCACACTCACGCCATAGTCGCGGTTTTGATTATTTGCAAACCAAAAAGGGTTACTGAAGGCCGTTGTAGTACCTGGAAATACAACCTTCCAGTTATCAGCATTGTCCGTAATAGGACCAGCGGTTAAACCTGCATTGAATTCTGCAATAGCCCATGCAGATACTGAAGCCTGTTTGGAAGTTTGTAACGCAATAAGCATCCTGAGTGAATTAGCAAGCTTTTTCCATTTAGCAGGGTCATTACCGTAAAGGATATCTCCTTTAATAGCTCCACCCTGGCCAAACTGATCAACTGCTTCCTTTAATTCCTTAACCAGATCCTTGTATATAGCTTCCTGCTTATCAAATGCAGGGACTGTACCTTGTAAAGCTCCAAAATAAGGGATATCACCGAATCTATCTGTAATCCTCCAATAAATATAAGCTTTCACGATACGGGCGATGGCTACTTCTGAAGGGCTGCCGCTAATATTGATTATATTCTGAAGATCATACAAAGGGCCACTGTATGTAGGATCAAAATCTACTTCTGGAATGGCATACTGTGAAATGCTGGGATATGTGGCTTCTGAAAAATATTGCGTAAATATCCCCGCTTTGTCGTTTGCAGCAAAACCTGCTGTTACACCTGCGTTTCCCAACTGTGACAGCACATTGGTAAGTAATGCCGAGGTGATAGGCGTAGTAGTTGCAGCCGGGTTTAGATTGGTATCACCAAAAGTTTTCAACTTCTGGCACCCGGAGGCAATAATTAGTAAGCTTGCAAGGAAACCCAGGCTAAGCTTGTTTATTATTAGTTTCATGTTGTTAAATTTAAAAGATAAAAATTTGTTTAGAAGCCTAATTTAAGATTGAATCCTATGCCTCTTGTTCCAGGTAGTCCGCCTTTTTCACCCGCCAGATCTGAAATTTCAGATGCATCGAAATCCGGAGATTTAGACCAGATCAAAACAGGGTTTATTGCAACTACTGAGAAATTAGCTCTTGTGAAATATTTACCGAAGTTACCAATCTTAGTAACAGGAATATTATAGCCTATACTTAGTTCCCTTAATTTAACAAAACTTAGGTCATATATAAATTCTTCGTATTGATCACGTGCATACATGGTATTATAATATTCCCTCGCTTCCACGTACCTGTCAACTGGCTTACCTGAATTATCAACTCCGATCACATGAATTCCACCTCCGTCAGCAACTGCATCACGAACTGAAAATCCTCTGTCGTTTATTGCTGCTGTTCTCGCAGTCAAACCAGAAGATGAACCAAATGACTCAGATAATGAAACATACGTTCCTCCAACCTGGTAATCAATGTTCGCATTCAAAGTAAAGTTATGGAACTCAAAGGAGTTCTGTATTCCTCCTGTATATTTAGGAAGAATGTTACCATAGTATACAGAATCAACTTGCTCATAAAATCCGTCTACATCCAATACTGGTTGTCCGTTGATACGCTTAATGCCCTTACCAACTATAGCACCCCACTCCTTACCTTCTTCATGATAAAGACCTGGAGAAACCCTGCCTGAAGCGCCGGTCCAAACCCTGTCAATAAACTGTGCAGCATGAACTGAATCTACTCCATCTATATCAATTACTGTATTCTTTAACAAATATGCCCAGGTTGCATTGATCTCCCATTTGAACTTACTGCTCCAAAATGGCCTTGCGTTAAACTGAACATCCACACCTTTCTTCCTGATCTCTCCTAAATTGGTCAATTGGCTTGAAAAGCCGGAAGTACTGGCAAAAGGAGCAGCAGTAGGGAAATCTTTACTTACTGCCTCATAATAAGTTACTGAGAATCCTAACCTGTTTTTAAAGAACCTTAAATCTATACCCCCTTCGTATTGCTTACTAACCGCACCATGAATAGCCGGGTTAACAAATTGGTCGGGAGTTGACATGAGAAAATTACCATTCCATTGGTCAGCACCTACACCATAGGCGAAACCTGGGTACAGATAAGGACCTATTGATTGTGGAACTTCACCAAACGATCCGCGAAGTTTACCATAGCTTAAGAAAGGCAATGCGTTCTTAGTTAAATCACTAAACACAAAAGCCAGGCCCACCGATTTGGATAAGATCTCGTTGTCATTAGCAGGTAAAGTTGAGAACCAATCCTTCCTGATCGTACCGGTTAAGGAGATCATATTATTCCTGAACCCGATTGTAGCGTCTCCAAAAATAGCCCTTCTGCGCTCATTGGTTCTCGCATTTCCAATAGTGGGATTATTTTTTGAATTAGCAATTGTATAAAGACCGGGCACATTCAATCCGCCGGCAGTTGCACCGGAATTTGACTTTGTAACCTGGTGGAATATATCTAACCCTCCCAAGACGGTAAAATTGAAGTCTTTAACCTTCTTATTATAATTTCCAATTAACTGAAAATTTTCCCTGTTACTAAATGTGTTGGCAGAACCATAAAAAGCGGTTTGCGGAGACACAGTCTGACTTTCCTGTATTGAAGACGAAGTAATAGATTCTGAGAAAGTGGTATTTTGTTGCTTCCTGTACGTACCGGTTACACTAAAATCACTTGTAAATTTGTACGTTAAATTTGCATCTCCGTATAAACGGTCATTGCGTGCAAGATTTGACGTTTGATCCATATGACTAAAGTGATTCAGCCAATAATAACCTGCATAAAAAGCCCTGGGATTAGCTGCGTCAAAACTTGCAGGATTTCCATGATTCCAACTGGCCATCCAACCTTCCGGAGTTCTTAAACCCCTAAGTTCTTTCACTATACCCATATCTACGTGCCTGTGAAACCACTGGTTAAATGAACCTGATGACTGGTTACTGTAAGCGTCATCAAAATCACCATTTACATCCTGAACAAAATAGTTGAAATTAACACCTACATTCAACCTGGTCGTCAAATTATAATTTGCTTTCAAATTTAACGTATGACGCTTTAGATATGATGTTGGTATCAATCCTTTTACATCCACATTACCATATGAAGCCCTGAATTGAAATGCGTCTGTTGCTTTGGAAAATGCTATATTATTATTTGATGTTTGAGCGGTATTGAAAAACTCTTTAGCATTGTTGGGATGTCTTTCCAGCTTAGCTGTAGTATAAGAACGCTCATGACCACCATACCAGGAATACCATGGAATATATTCTTGTCCTGCGATCTTTGGACCCCAGCTAACATCTTCCTGGTAATCATGATAATATTTACCATTTAAAGCCTTCCAGGCTTCCGGATCACCGGCCTTCCAGTTATATTTTACCAGATCAGCACCGTCTCCACCTGCATAATCATTCTGGTAATTAGGCATAATATATACATTGTCAAATCTCACTCCGAGATTTATATCAATGCCGATACCCTTTTGATTTTTGTTTGCCCTCTTTGTAGTAATTACAACGGCACCATTCGCACCTTCAGGTCCAAACAAAACTGCTGCATTTGGACCTTGTAAGACAGTAACGTCTTCAATATCATCCATATTTACATCATTCGAATTTGGCAAAATCGTTCCGTCTACAACATATATCACACTTGAACCGCTTCCAAAGGCACTTTCACCACGCAAACGTATGTTACCAGCAGAACCTAGTTTTGCCGATGACTGGCTACGAACCTGGATACCGGAAATTTTACCGGCCAATGCATTATTAAGGTTAGTTGCACGAATGGTATTTAATTGTTCACTGCCTATTACCTGTGCATTTGAAGCTGTACTTCTTGCCGTACGTTTAATATTAAAAGCACTTGTAACGATTACTTCCGGTATGGTATTGTCTTTTAGCGTAAGCGAAGTCGAAACGAAAGTCAATGTACCTACGGTTACTTCTACCGGATTATAAGAACCCTGTGAAATCTGGAGTACAGCACCCGGGCTAACCCGGATCGAAAAGTTACCATATGCGTCTGAGGTAACACCAGTATTTGTACCCCTAACTATAACTGAAGCAAAGGGTATTGGTTTACCATTTGCGTCTGTAACAGTACCGGACACCACCCGGCTTTGAGCAAATGCTAATACCCCACAGAGCATCAGCATTGTAAACAGTGATAAAAATCTTCTCATGTGCGTTAATTAAGTTTAATGATGTGTAAAAATAAGGATATTTTCTTAACGTCAAAATAATGTTAAATTAATTTTGCTAAGTATCCATACCCATATATGGACAAGAGCTGATAACAAATAGCTGCTTTAACTTCATGAAATTGTTAAAATTTATAAATGGCTTGCAGCTTCACTTCTGTTTTTGTGTTACCTATTATCTCATCTAATCCGCTGCCAACAATAGTTTTACCGATATTAATGGTTTGAGACCACCTGATCCAGGTGCTGAGCCTTTTGTTAATATCATAGTTCATATTTAAGTAATACCGGTACCCTTTATTATAATAAACAGGGATCGAAAAGCTATATAGTACGTCATTTTCATACGCATATAACCTGCTATTGTAACCATCCGTCTCAAAATACTGCAACCGGAGGTTCCCGGAGTAGGATTTTAAAAGTGGTTTAAAAAGAATATCACCGTAAATAAGAAAGCCCTCCTCGGGTGTTATCCCTTTTTTGTCAAACCATATTATTTCAGCCCGGCTTTTTAAGAATATGGTTTGATTTACCCGGTAACTTACCTGGGTACGCCAGTTCTTCCGTGGCTGTTGTACTACAGGTGATAAAGTGAGCAGGCCAGGGTTTACATTTATCGCCTTTGACTCCACATGATAGCGGGTATATATCTCCAAATGCTTCGATGGTTTATACGTAGCCTGTACCATGTAATCAGAACCTCTGGAAACGGCATCCACCCTGTACCGAAGCCAGGGGAACTTATAAAGATCCCCATAGGCATCCAGGCGCCATGCAATACCCGGCCTCAACGTTATGCCTGCGTATAATCCCTTTTCATTAGCGGGGTAGCTGCTTTCGGTAAACGCCGTTGCATAAAATGCCTGGTATGATCTTGAGATATTCCGGTATAAAACGCTAAGATCGGCCTTTGCTGAAACACTCATCATAAGACCATGTACAAAAGCCTTATCCAATCCGGCGGTAAAAGCTGCCTCGCCAAAAAAATGAATATTCTTGTAGGTATAACTGTAATCAATGCTGTAGTTGCCAAATGAACTGCCTGATAATGCATATTTATTATAAGGATCTGCACCCTTGGTCAAAGGCAGTTTGAACTTGTATCGTATGGCATTGATGCCCACGCGAATGCTTTTATAGCGGTAAGAGAGATTTCCGCCAAATGACAGCTGGCGTTGCATGCCCTTGTCATCCCTTTCACTTTTTGTACGGTGGTAACCGGAGGTTTGAAAGGAAGAAATAAAATCATCCTGCCGTCGGGATGTATCGGTAATAAGATTGGCATCAATTCTTCTGTAAGAAACAAAAGCCGTTAGCTGCCATTTATTTTTACCGATGGTTATTCCCGCACCCCGGTGAAAATTGATCTCACCGGCAGAATTATAGGGACACAAAACAGCAGCCTGTCTTTTTATACTGATCACCTCGGCGTTTTTTTTAAAGGCAAGGCTCTGCCATTGCACAAGGCCCTGTCCGAGATTTACGGTAAAGTCACCAATAGCAAGAGAATGGATGACACCCTTATTCCTTATAAATATATGTGCGGAATAAAAATCAAATCCTTGCTTTTGTTTGCCCTTAAAGAATTGCTCGCCTGCATCTTTCTCTGCAACAATACCATACTGCAATAAATGCTTATGAACATATTTATAGCGGAACAAAATTTTTTGCGGGGAGCCGGGATAAAAATTTGTTACCGAAGCAGAATCCGGTAAATATCCCTTTGACCTTTCCAGCACCTGTGATACCCGTAATAACAGGGAATGCTCTCCCTTCTTTAACCCCTTATTTACAATGTTTAGTATTGAGGCATGCAAACTAACACTTATGTATGGCCGTATTTTTCGAATGGTCTCCGGGTCCCATGCCGGCACTGCCTGCAGTTCATAAATGTCAATGAATTTACCCGTAAGGTTCCTGTATAAAACGAGGTTTTGAATTTGCAAAGCTGTTAAAACACGCAACGCTC
>DATHEH010000107.1:0-8627 GCA_035318685.1 Ferruginibacter sp. | reverse complement strand
CTATAGAAGTAACAAACAACAGGTGGTTCAGGTAACTGACCAGGATATTAGCCCATCACCATAAATCAAAGAGTAAGCTAAAGCCTGCTCTTTTTTATGTTTATATAATTATCTTGTGCCCCATTATTATTATGAAACATTATCTCATCACCGGCGGCGCCGGCTTTATCGGCAGCAACCTTATCAAAACCCTGTTTCGCAGTGAGCCCGGGATAAAGATCACCTGCATTGATAATTTCGATCCCTTCTACCCTGCAGGCATCAAAGAGTTCAACATTTCGGAATTCAAAGACAATCCGAACTTTCGCTTATTGCGCAACGACCTGGCAACAAGCTCCGGCACAGAATTAACTGAACTGATCGCTGAACATGTTGATGTGATCGTTCACCTGGCTGCAAAGGCCGGCGTGCGGCCAAGCATAGAGCACCCGTTGCTTTACCAGCAGGCCAATGTCATCGGTTTGCAGAACATGCTTGATTTTGCAAAAGAAAAAAATATAAAACAATTTGTATTTGCTTCCAGCAGCAGTGTATACGGCATCAATGACCATTATCCCTGGAAGGAAGAGGAACAGCTGATGCCCATCAGTCCTTATGCCATGACAAAACTTTCGGGTGAAATGCTGGGACACGTGTATAGTAAATTATTCGGCATCCGTTTTATTGCTTTACGTTTCTTTACCGTTTATGGCCCGGGACAGCGTCCTGATCTTGCCATCCATAAATTCACAAAAAATATTATAAAAGGAGATCCGATAAGTATGTTCGGTGATGGCAGCACCAGTCGTGACTATACTTTTGTGGATGATACCGTTCAGGGTGTGATAGGGGCCATGCAATACGAGAAAGACAATTTCGTGATCATCAACCTCGGTAATAGTTATACCATTACCCTAAAAGAACTCATAGAAGGTATTGAAGATGTTACCGGTAAAAAAGCCATCATTGAGAACCACCCCGACCAACCCGGTGACGTGCCTAAAACATTTGCAGATATTTCTAAGGCAAAACAACTGCTTGGCTACGATCCGCAGACACAGGTGAAAGAGGGGTTGAAGAAATTCTATGATTGGTTTTTGGAGAACGAAAAGATGCTTTTGGGGTAAAAATAAATTCGTTTAATACGTTTAAGACGTTTAAACGTATTAAACGAATTAAACGACTGAAACCCTGAAACGACTCAACGAATTAAAAAATTCATGGCTATACTTTTTATCCTCCCGGTCAGTTTTCTTTTGGGTAGTCAGCTACATTCAATCCTAAAATAATGTCCCGCTTCGCTCTCAGCATGCCGTCTTTCATATAGGTCTTCAACGCCCCATTACCACCTACGAGTTTAGGCCGGTTCCTTTCTTTTTCCGGTAGTAAAAGATCATCATCAAAAACAAATTCATCGATCCAGTATTCATTTTTACCGGGTTCTTTAATGGTAGGATGAATGTGCTTGGGATTAGAACTGTTGGGGTAGGAGGCAGGCACCAGCGTGTAAAATTTATATTCACCTTTTGCATTGGTCTTCATCCAGCCACGGAGATAGCCATGGCGATCTGCCCATCCTTTCTCATCACCCTTCTTTGGATAAATGCCTTTTTGGTCGGTGTGGTAAACATACAGCACTACGCCTGCGGCGGGCGTCTTTCCATCAGGCCGGTATATGATCCCGCTTATCTCTATCTTAGGCCCGGGATCATTGAAACCGGGCAGGGTAGCCACTTCTGTAAGCTGCTCAAAAGGAACAGGACTTTCATAAATTGCTTCACATCCTTCACAACGGCCACCTACGTGTTGCGAGGTAGCAGCCGGTTTGTTTTGTTTTTGTTCAGAATTTTGTGCACAGGCCGGCAGGCTGAAAAGGCAGAACATTGCGGGGATAATAATTACTATTTTCATGTGCTCGTTTTTGTACTACAAATTTGAACAAAGCAAACACCCGGTTAAAATAATTTACACCAACGGAAATTCCTGCTTGATGAAAAACCTGTTTGAACCACATAGGACCATAGAAACATAGGGTTTGTATAGATCTATGCGATTTTCTATGTGCCTTATGTTCCTATGTGGTTCAAACCTGACAGGTTCAAAAACTGCTGTTCGTCAGGTAGATCCTGCCAATGCTGTAATCGGTTTTCCCATATGGAATCCGTACTTTTATTTTGGTATATGACAAACACCGACCTTTTATTGAAATACAAACTGCATCACTTGTTCTTTTGGCTGATGCTCTTCGGGCTATGGTATTTTTTACGGTACGAGGACTATTCTACCACAGCAAGGGCATTCCGGGTTACCCTTATTAAAGTGACCGACCTGGCGATTATGGTGTACATCACCAATTACCTGCTGATACCCGCCTTCCTGTATAAAAGAAAATACCTTGCCTTCGCATTTACATTTGTGTTGATGGTGGTGGTGAGCAGCGCCATAAAGATGAACATACTTGGCCGGCTGCTTGACAACCCTACATTGCTGGATCTCACCGGCAACCTCAAAGCAAGGATCTATGATAATGTGATCCCCCATTTCTTTTTGGTGCTATCTGGTGCTGCTGTTAAATTAATGATGGACTATACCCGCATGCAGCAACGCATGGTGGAAATGGCAAAGGAAAAAGCCGAAGCGGAACTTAATTTTCTTAAATCACAGATAAACCCGCATTTCCTTTTTAATTCCCTCAACTCGGTTTATTTTCTCATCGAAAAGAATAATACCGGCGCAAGGGAAGCCCTGCATAAATTCTCGGCCATGTTGCGCTACCAGCTCTACGAAATGAATGGTGACAAGATCCCGATCGAGAAAGAGATGCAATACCTCGAAGATTATGTTGACCTGCAAAAACTGCGGAAGGATGAGCACTATGCGGTGGAGTTCAACCGCACCGGCGACCTCAAGGGATTTGCTATTGAACCATTATTACTAGTGCCCTTTGTTGAAAATGCTTTTAAGCACATCTCTCACCATAAGGACCAGCTTAATTTTATAAAGCTTGACCTGGAAAAGAAGAACGGCACATTTTATTTTAAGCTGGAAAATTCGAAAGAAGCAGGCGCAATAACAACCGATAAGCACGCAGGTATCGGCCTGAATAATGTAAAAAGAAGACTGGAATTATTATATCCTGGCACTCACCAGTTGACAATTACGAACGGGATAAATACTTTTAATGTGAAGCTGGAATTAAAAATAAAAAATTAGAAATTATGAATAGCCAAAATTCCCCCATTAGGGGATTGGGGGGCATCAATTGCATAATCATAGACGACGAACCTTTATCAAGAAAAGGGTTAAAGGAATATATAGCTGATATTGATTTCCTCAACCTGGTTGGAGAATTTGATAACCCCCTTGGCGCAACAGAAGTGATAGCAGGGGGAGAAGTACAGTTGCTTTTCCTGGATATACAAATGCCCAAAATAACAGGCATCGATTTTTTTAAAACGCTTAAAAACCCTCCTCCTGTTATATTTACGACGGCATATCCCCAATATGCATTGGATGGCTTTGAAGTAAATGCACTGGATTACCTGGTGAAGCCGGTTTCTTTTGAACGCTTCTTAAAAGCTGCCATGAAAGCGAAAGAGTTTTACGAAGTGCGTCAAAAGAATAAAGCGGAAGTGCTTGCCGGCTCGGCTGCAGAATATTTTTTTATCAAGGCTGATAATAAATTGGTGAAGATCGCCTTTGATGATATTTTATTTGTAGAAGCGTTACAGAATTATGTGACCATTCACACAGCGGCAAAAAAATACATCAGCTACCTTACTTTTAAGTCGGTGGAAGACTACTTACCCCCAGACCGGTTTATTAAAGTGCATAAATCTTTTATCATCTCCGCGGCTAAAGTAGACAGTATCGATGGAAACGAGATACGCATGGGCCAGCACCAGGTACCCATCAGCCGCAGCTTTAAGGATGAAGTGACAGATAAGCTGCTTAAAGGGAAATTTTTAAAAAGATGAACGTAAATCTGCACAGCAAGTGTTTAAAACAACTTCAACCCATAATGACCCAGCAGGGTGAACAGGATGCAACGTGTTACTACAGCAATGCAACACCAGGTAAGTAATTTTTTTATGTTGGCATTCAGCCCAACGCCTATGGCAATACTTATGGGCGCTCCAACAGCCATGGTCCCTAAAAAGCCTAAACCTATAATGCCGTATTTATTCCAGAGCTTAACTATCATGGGGTGTTTTTGCTGGGCGTCAACTTTAGTAGGTTTCTTTTTATGAAAGAATGCCCTGATCTTATCACCTAAAAAAGCTGCAACAAAAACCCCCGCCAGTCCACCGATCACGCTTGCAAAGAATATCGTCCATGGGGAAAGGCCAAATATAAATCCGGTTGGAATGGCGACATATATTTCAAAAGTTGCAAGGCCTGCAACCGTCAGTATCTTTAAAAACATGATGGTGTTTGTGGATTAATAATTTGCAAGAGTGGCGAAATTAACGCAAACACCCCATTAAAGCTGAAGCCGCATGTTAATTTTCAGCTTATAACCGGTATTTGAAGGCTGCCAATAAAAATCGTCCCGCTTTTACCGGGACGACCTTATTAATAACAGGAATTTATTCCAAAACAAATCTAACAGGCAGCGTAACTCTTGTCTTTACATTTTGCCCTTTTACCTTTGCAGGCGTCCATTTAGGCATGCTGTTTACCACGCGTATCGCTTCCTCGTCCAATCCATATCCTAAATTATTGCCTGCCACCTGTGGCGACCTGATCTTACCTTTTTCATCAACTATGAATGATAACATTACCGTGCCTTCCACGCCTTCATTTGTTGCCTGTGAAGGGTATTCCAGGTACCTGTTAAAATAGGTTTGCATGGCGTCATTGCCACCGGAATACGCCGGCATGGTTTCAACATTTGTATAAACCCCCGAAGCATCAGGCTCCATCCTGGTATCAGCCTTTGCCGGAGGTGGAGGAGGAGGTGGCGTTATGGTTATCTTTCCCTTCATTCCTTTTTTAGCCGGGTTTGGCTTTGCCGCCCCGGTAGTAGAGGTTGATCTTACGGCAGTGTCAACAGGCCCCGTCATCATTGTATCGGTTGAAACAACAGCGGTGTGATCAACGGTGGTGGTAGAATCAGTCGTTAAAGTTGATTCCTCGTTCGTATCATTATTGTTACAACTGATCACCGCTAAGCTTAAAATAACGGCCGTGCCTAGTAATTTTAAAGAAAAAACATTTTTGCGTTTCATAAATGACAATTTTTTGGTGAGTAATAACATCCTGTAATTTTTCAAATAACATGCCTTTTATAAAATACAGGTTTTGGGCACATTATTAAATGATGCAATGTTTAGCTGGGAATTATTTACTCAGTGTGAGGTGTATTGTCAGCAGAACGAAGGAGATATTCTTGATACTGGATACTGGATGCAGGATGGAGCCCCGGAACAGAAAAAACCTTCTAAAATCATGAAGAGCTTTCAGAATCCAGTATCCACTATGCGTTAACCCTTTCCTAAAAATTTTTTAAAAGCATTGCCTGCTCTCCGTTTGTAAGTATATTGCCGCCAAAATAAAAGGGATGATCAAAAATGTACTCATAGGAATGAATGTTTTATTGCTGGCGGCTGTTGGCTACCTGTATTATCATAATTTTTCGGCCAAAAAAATCACTGCAGTGCAGACAAATAGTACCACGGCAATGCCGGTGGACATTAACGGCAACCGTCCGCCAATAGCTTATGTTGAACTGGATTCCTTGAACGAGAACATCACTTATATTAGGGACAGGCGCAAGGAACTTGAAGCAGAACAAAGGGCCATAGAAACAGAACAGGAGAACGGCTACCGGGGGTTGCAGGCCCAAAAGGATAATTTTTTGAAAAGGGGTGCCTCTATCACCGAGGCGGAAGCACAGCAGTTCCAGGGGAAGTTAATAGAGCAACAGCAGAAGATAGATGATACCAAGCAGCTAAAAAGCCAGAAACTGAGCGAAAAAAGTTTTTCTATCATGGATGGCATCCAGAAAAAACTGAAGGAGTTCTTAACCGAATATAACAAAGAAAAAAAATTCATGTATATCTTCACTACCGGTACCGGCCTGGATTATATGGTGTATAAAGATTCCAGCCTCAACATTACCCATGATGTAATAAAAGGGATGAATGAAAAAATGAAACCCTCCGCAAAACAATAAATTCGTACAAATTATATATCTTGTTCCGATATACTACTAAGTAAACAGGAATAACTATGTCTGAACAAAATGCTTCTTTCAAGCCAACGCTTGGGCTGTTGGATTCCACTATGATCGTTGCCGGCTCCATGATAGGGTCTGGTATTTTTATTGTAAGCGCCGATATTACCCGTAATGTAGGCAGCGCCGGCTGGCTGATCGCTGTTTGGGTGATAACCGGTTTTATGACCTTAACGGCTGCGCTTAGCTATGGAGAGTTGAGCGCTATGTTCCCAAAAGCGGGGGGGCAATATGTTTATTTAAAGGAAGCATTTAATCCATTGGCGGGGTTCTTATACGGGTGGAGTTTTTTTACCGTTATTCAAACAGCTACCATCGCCGCTGTAGGTGTTGCCTTCAGTAAATTCGCAGGATATTTTATCCCTGCATTGGAACTGAAGGAAGAGAACATTTTATTGCAGGTCGGGAGCCTTAAGATCTATGGTGCCCAGCTGGTTTCAATAGCCCTTATCATTTTCCTCACTTATATCAATACCAAGGGTGTAAAGGGTGGTAAGACCATCCAAACAAGTTTTACTGTTGTAAAGCTGCTTTCACTTTTTGGATTGATCGTTTTTGGTTTTTTAATGGCGAAGGGTGATATATGGAATGCTAACTGGTCGAATGCATGGGAAATGACTTCCCGGAATGCCGAAGGAGCCATCATTGGTGGTGTTGCAGGATCGGCTGTTTTAGGCGCAATAGCTGCCTCGATGGTAGGTTCTATCTTCAGCAGTGATGCCTGGAATAATATCACTTTCATAGCAGGGGAAGTAAAAAATCCAAAACGTAACATCGGGCTGGCTTTATTCCTGGGCACCCTCATCGTAACCATCATTTATGTTTCGGCTAACCTGATGTATATAAGTGTGCTGCCATTGCATGAAGTGGCTTCTGCGCCGCAGGACAGGGTTGCCGTTTCTGCAAGCCAGGTCATCTTCGGTAATATTGGCACCTATGTAATTGCCGTAATGATCATGATCTCAACTTTTGGTTGTAATAATGGTTTGATATTGGCCGGCGCGAGGGTATATAATGCAATGGCAAAAGACAGACTGTTCTTTAAAGGAGCAGCAAGACTTAACAAACACGCCGTGCCCGAATATGCTTTATGGGCACAATGTATCATGGCTTCTGTCCTTTGCCTTAGTGGTAAATACGGCGACTTGCTCGATATGATCTCATTTGTAGTCGTACTGTTCTATGTACTCACAATCGTTGGTATATTTATTTTAAGAAAGAAAAGGCCTGATGCGGAACGTCCTTATAAAGCATTTGGATACCCCGTATTACCTGCTATTTATATTTTGATGGGACTTGCATTCTGCATTTTACTGATCAACTACAAGCCGCAGTATACATGGCCGGGGCTAATCATAGTATTGATCGGGATACCTGTTTATTACCTGGCAGTGGCCAATAACAAAAAAGATTAAATCTTCATGTCTAAATGGATTTTGAAAAATTATTCTCGGATTTTACACGTTTAAAAGTTGCAGTAATTGGTGATGTAATGCTGGATACGTATTGGTGGGGCAGGGTCGATCGCATATCTCCCGAAGCACCGGTGCCTGTTGTTGCCGTAAGTAGAAAGGAGCAGCGCATCGGTGGGGCAGGAAATGTAGCGCTCAATGTTCGCTCTCTCGGCGCAAGCGTAAGTATGATCAGTGTATTGGGTAAAGATGAAGACGGTGAACAGCTTACAAAATTATTGCAGCAAAATAATATTGATACAAAATACCTGGTTCAAAGCGAACACCGCATTACCACCAATAAGATACGCATCATCAGCCGTAACCAGCACATGATGCGCCTTGACGCAGAGATCACCGCCGATATGGCAAAAGAAGATGAGGAGAGACTCTTAAGGGCTTTTGAAGATTTTATCGTTGCAGAAAAACCCCAGGTGGTGATACTGGAGGATTATAATAAAGGCGTTCTTACAGAGCATACCATTCAAAAGGTCATTGCACTTTCTAAAAAGCATAATATCATAACTGCTGTTGACCCCAAGAGAAAGAATTTCTTTGCATATAGGGAGGTTGATATTTTTAAACCCAATCTCAAAGAGATCAGGGATGGTTTGAATATCTTATCCGATTCGGTGAGCCTTGATGCGCTTAAAGACATGCATCATGCACTGAAGGATAAGCTCGGTCACCAGGTATCACTAATTACTTTATCGGAAAAGGGTGTTTTTTACCAGCAGGATAATAATGCCGCCATCATTCCTACACATATCCGCAGCATTGCTGATGTGAGCGGTGCGGGGGATACGGTGATAGCCGTTGCTTCATTGGTATATGCTGCAGAGCGTGACCCTAAGCTGATGGCCGATATGTCGAACATAGCCGGGGGACTGGTTTGCGAGGAGGTAGGAACCGTAGCCATTGATAAAGAAAAACTGGTGCAGGAGTGTAAGTTATTACTT
>DATHEH010000106.1:0-9521 GCA_035318685.1 Ferruginibacter sp. | reverse complement strand
TTCCTTTATTACCGGAAAAGCTATTGTTATTAATAATGATGCTGTCGAACATCGTTGACTTGGTTGCATTGAAAAAAACCGCATTCAAATTTTTTATTGTGCTCCCCATCACAGAAAAACAGCTATGTCCACTGCTTCCGTTCATATCGGCCGTAATGAATTTTTTTGCCTTTACCCCGGAAAGGTCAAGAACAATAGTTGAAAGCGTTAAAATACTCCCACCCCTGATCTCGAATAGGTAAGGCAGGTCCTTGCCTGTGTTGCCCATGTGCACTTCCTTTTTGTGAGATGTTATGGTAACGTTCCCATTAATAATAAATGGGTCATCTGATATATAAGAAACACCGGAAAGATTTATGATCACAGGGATAGTATGTACAACAGTCAATTGTGCTTTTAATTCTGCTGTTGTCTTACAATCCACAGATATGGGCTTCCTGGCTGCTGTCACATTTTGCGTGGTGAATTTTGCCCCGCAATCATTGTAAGCATTGTTTCTAACCTGTAAAAATTTCTTCATATCCCCGAAACCGGCACCCGGAGGAAAGCCATCTTTGAGTCTTAACTTACCAACAGCACGAAGTGAATCACTGATGACGGTTTTGACTTTAGTGCCAGGTATTATAACGCCTCCCGCTTTGTGAGATGATAAAGCAGCCCTGGTAAAGCCCTTTGCAAGTTGTTGCGCTATTCCTTTACTCACTGCATTACCTGAAAATTCAAAACCATTGATATCATCATAGCTGTTATAAATGAGCTTATCCCTGTCATTATAAAAAATATTATTAGCAAAGGCCACCTGGCTGGGTTGTACGGTTCTTTCGGTATCACTTCCTTCGCACAAACTAATAGGTGCACAATTGAAAAAACTATTGTTTGCAATTACCGCGCCGGTTACTGCAACATAGCGAAAAGCCGGCGAGTTGGGTACGCCGTTCATTATTGCCAAAGGAGAGCGAAAGCCGGTGCCGCGGCATTTATAAAAAAGATTATTCACTACCCATTGACCTTTATTGATCACCCGAACACCACCAGTCCCATCCTTATCATTTCCTAAAAAAATATTATTCTCAACGGTGTTGTAATTGCCATGCCGCAATACTACGCTTCCCTGGCATTCATTAAATAAATTATTACGCACGATATTGCTACCGGATTTTATAGAAATGATCTCGGTCTCTCCATCGCAATGCTCAAAAAAATTATCTGTGATCTGTGTATTGGAATTGAATTCGCAATGCTGTGAAACCCCAACCCTGATGATCTCTCCTGAATTGGAAGCAAGCGGTAAGCGAACACCAAAATAATTATGGTCGATCGAGTGAAAATTCTCCCTGCTCCTTTCATCATCGAGCAGCACGGCCATCAATACACCCATATTTTTTTTATTGAGAAAGCTGCAGTGGTCTACCCTGTTGTTCTTACCAGACATTGACACCCAGTAGTTCTCATCCATTCTCTTCGGATTATTAAAATCATTGATCACGGTGTTTGTGACACGGCAATTATTGGCAACCTGTTTTTTATCTGTCTTAAAATCAATAATGGCATTGTCCCCGGCGTACCCATTGGTAAAATAAAATCCATCAACAACAATGAAACTACCGCCGATCTTAAGTTGTGAATTACCCGTTATTAAAACCTTACCGGCGTCCTGTGCTTTGAAATATATGGGTTGCCTGTTGGTGCCTGCACAGCTCAATACAATTTTCACGTCCTGCCATTCCCCGTTTTGCAATATGATAATGTCTCCTGGCCTGGCAATTGCATTTGCTTTTTTAAGCTCATCAATATTTTTTACAACAATGGTATCGGCCATCGCAGTTCCCCATAATAACAGGCAGCATTTAAGAAAAAATAATCTTACCATATACTTTATTTTGAGCGGCCATTTCCGTCCGTATTTTTCATGGATGATTCCCGTATGAATAATTTTGGTTTTAATACTTCTTCAACATGACTCATATCTTCATTATTGTGCATGGTCTCTATAAAAAGCCTGGCCGCGATCTTACCTAATTCAAATGCAGGCTGCTCAACGCTTGAAATAGCCGGGCTGACCAGGCTTGTTACCGGTTCATTATTAAATCCCACGAGGCCGATATCATCCGGCATCTTCAATCCCTTTTCTTTTATGGCCAGCATGGCGCCAATGGCCATCCTGTCGCTGATGGTAAAAATGGCATCGGGTCTTTTTTTCATGCTGAGCAATTCTTTTGTTGCCAGGTAGGCATAATCCTGGTTAAAATCACAATGAATGATAAGATCAGGGTCAACTTTTACTTTATATTTTTTTAAAGCAGTGACATAACCCTCCATTCTTTCATTACTGATCCCTAATGTTTTGGGACCCGCTAAAATTGCAATGCGCCTGTACCCCTGTTCCAGTAAGTGTTCTGTTGCCTGCAGTCCGCCATCTTTATTATCCAGCCTTACACTGGGTACTTTCACATCGGCTATAAGACGGTCGAACATTACCATCGGCATATTACTGTCCTGGATCTTTTTAAAATGATCAAAAACTTTTGTTTCACTGGAAACAGAAATGATCAATCCGTCAACAAGGCTGTGTAATAATCTCCTGGTATTAACGATCTCTCTTCCGAAGGATTCATTGCTCTGGCAGACCATTACTGTATAACCCGCTTCCAGCGCAACCTCATCAATACCTTTTACCATGGTTGCCAAAACATAGTCGAGGTTGGGAACAATAACACCAATGGTGTGCGTTTGTTTTTGCTGGAGGCTTAGCGCAAATTTATTGGGTTGGTAATTCAGTTCTTCAGATAACGACTTGACCGCATTTCTTGTTTCCTTGCTAACATCCGATGCGCCCCGCAATGCCCTTGATACCGTTGAAGTGGATATCTTCAGCATCCTTGCAATGTCCTTGATGGTTGCAGGCTTATTCATACATGCATTCTTTTTGTAAATCTAAGGCAAAGAAATTTACGGGATTGCCGGCAGCGTTCCCGGCAGCGCTCCCGGTCCTAAAATTTTAGTCTTGTTCACCTTTAACGAGCTTTTTATAGTAATCCACTAAGTAACCGGGGCAAAATATAGATATTTTAAAAATGACAAATAAACGGAGGCGTTGATAAATGAACTTAATATTACAGGAGCAAATTTGCTGTTCGGGAAAATTCCAGGTCACACGCTGTTCTAAAAATGCTACGATTGCTCAAAATAATATGCCTGCTTTTATTGCCCGTGTTTTCCATTGCACAGCATCCCAATACTTTTTTTACCAGCGGGGAAGCGGTCGAATTAAGATCAACTGTAACAAAATATCCACTCCTCACAAAGTCATACAATGAAATAAAGAAACAGGTAGACGAATGGCTGGATGAAGAGGTTGATGTGCCTTTACCAAAAGATCCTGCCGGTGGCTATACCCACGAAAAGCATAAAGCCAACTATATGCTCATGTTCAACAGCGGCATACTTTATAATATAACCGGCGATAAGAAATATGCAATACTTGTAAAGAAACTCCTTTTAAAATATGCCGTTCTTAACCCTACCCTCAAAAAACATCCCCAGTCAACCAGCGGTTCACCCGGTCATATTTTCTGGCAGGCACTGAATGACGCAAATTGGCTCGTATATACAGGCATGGCTTATGACCTTGTATACAATTCACTTTCGGCAACAGAAAGAAAAACAATTGAAGAGGGCGCATTTAAACCCGAGGTTGATTATTTTACGAAAGACCTGAAGAGCTGGTTCGACCTTATACACAACCATGGCGTGTGGGCCTGTGCGGGCGTAGGTATAGTAGGTATTGCTACCAACAACAAAGATTATGTGGATATGGCTTTGTATGGAACTGAAAAAAATGGAAAGAGTGGTTTCATGGCGCAGATGGATGGATTGTTCTCACCGGATGGATATTATACAGAAGGTCCATACTATGTTCGATATGCCATTCTCCCCTATTACCTGTTTGCCAATGCACTTAACAATGCAAGGCCGGAACTAAAAGTATTTGAATACCGCAACCGCATTTTACAAAAAGCTTTACTGGCGGGTTTGCAGCAAACAAATACTGATGGCGCTTTTTTTCCGCTAAATGATGCACTTAAAGAGAAAGACTACACCAGCAATGAGCTGGTATCTGCACTAGGTATCGCCTGGAAGGTTTATGGAAGAGATAATGGCTTCCTTACCGTTGCTAAAAAACAGGACAGGGTGCTGCTGAATAAAGGCGGCGCTGCTATTGCTGCATCCATTGCCGTAACGAAAGATATTCCTGCTTATTACCCTTACCAAACCGCAGAATATGCAGATGGCAAAAAAGGAGATGAAGGCGGAGTCAGCTTCCTGCGTAACGGGAAGGGCAAAGATCTAACGACACTTATTTATAAATACACGTCTCACGGGCTTTCTCATGGACATTTCGACAAGCTGAATATTAACCTGTATGACAAAGGCAACGAAATACTTACTGATTACGGGGCTGTTCGTTTTATCGGCGTGGAACAAAAATATGGCGGCAGGTATTTACCCGAAACCAAGGCTTATGCTTCACAGACCATTGCACATAATACCATTGTGGTAGATGAAACAAGCCAGTTCAACGCAGAGGAAAAGACCTCGGAGAAATTTCATTCCGATAAATTATACAGCAACACCGGCAACAATGCAGTGCAGGTTGTAATTGCAAAGGAAGAAAATGCCTACAAAAATGTTTTATTGCTACGCGGGCTCTATATGCTGCAATTGCCTGGCGGGAAAAAGATCATCGCAGACATTTTCAATGCAGCATCTGGCGATGAACACCAGTACGACCTCCCGTTCCAGTATAACGGCCACCTCATCAGCACCAACTTTAAATATACTTCCAACACAAAAAAACAGGAAACGTTGGGAAATAAAAATGGATACCAGTTCCTTTGGAAAGAAGCTGAAGCAATGCTAAAGGATACCATGGCACAGTTCACATTTTTAAATAACCGTACTTATTATTCCATTTCTTCTTTGATAGAAGCTGATGCACAAATCTTCTTTACCCGTTCCGGTGCCAATGATCCAAATTTCAACCTCCGCCATGAGCCCGCTTATATCATCCGAAAAAAGGGTAATAAAAAGTCTTTTATAAATGTGATAGAAATACACGGAAGCTTTGACCCGATCATGGAATATTCATCCGGTGCTTACCCATCAGTGCAAAGCATAAAGTTATTACGGGATGATGATGAATTCAGTATTGCAGAAATAATTGTCGCAGGAAAACAACTGCTCATTGCACAATGCAACAAAGACCTTACAGCAGAAAGCAAACATACATTCAACAGTGACGGCAAGACCATTACATGGACCGGTCCCTTTACTGTTTTGTATGATGCAAAAATATTGCAGTAAAAATTAAAACATCGTTTAACTAAACTATTGAAAATGGGAACTACAGAAACCGCGAAGGTATTTATTGAGAATGCCGATATACCCTGGCAGGAAATGGCGCCGGGCATAAGAAGAAAGATCATGGCTTATGATGAAAGGCTCATGGTCGTAAAAGTGGAATTCGAGACTGGCGGCATCGGCTCACTCCACCAGCACTACCATACACAGATAACACATGTGGAAAGCGGTGTATTCGAGGTAGAGATCGGCAATGAAAAAAGATTGCTTGCTGCCGGTGATGCATTTTACATTCCACCTAATGTGATGCATGGCGCCGTATGTATATCATCAGGCGTACTGATCGACACCTTCAGCCCAATGCGTGAAGACTTCGTTAACACACAGGAATTATAATCATTATGAAAATGGTGACCGTTACAAATATTGCTTTCTCGCTTTTGCTTATGGCATGCAGTAAAAAAACTGTATCGGTCGATAATATTCCTGCACCTCCCAACAGGATCATTAATGTAAGCACGGCTACAGAACTTAAAGATGCCCTGGCCAATGCAAAGCCAGCTGATGAGATCGTAATGGCGGATGGGACCTACAGTGGTAAATTTATTATCGCAGCCGGCACCAACGGCACACCTGCCAGGCCCATTATCCTGAGAGGTGGCCGTAATGCAATACTGGAGGCCGGAAGTATCAATACTGGCTATGTCCTGCACCTGCAATCAAACTACTGGGTCATCAGGGGATTTACCATTACCAACGGCTTAAAAGGATTGATGATCGATGGTTCAATGCACAGTGTTATAGACGGAATAAGGGTTTTCAATATTGGTGAGGAAGCTATCCATCTCCGCAAAGTCAGTTCACACAATACCATTAAGAATACAGACATCAGCAATACGGGTTTAAAAACACCCGATTACGGAGAAGGTATATATATCGGCTCCGCAAAAAACAACTGGGCCACTTATACAAATGGTAACCCCGACCTCTGTGATTCAAATTTAATTACCAATAATAAGATCGGCCCGAACATAACTGCCGAATGCATCGACATCAAAGAAGGAACGACCGGCAGCATCATTCGTGGAAATAGTTTTGATGCAACCGGCATCACCGGTGCAAACAGCGGCGATAGCTGGATGGATGTTAAAGGCAACTATGCATTGATCGAAAATAATACGGGAACAAATCCCGGTGGCGCAATATTTAAAGACGGCTACCAGGTACACTGTGCTGTGGCCGGGTGGGGCAATTATAATGAATTCATAAATAATAACTGTACGGTAAATGCCAGTGGTTATGGATTCAATATCCAGCTCAGTGGCAGCAATGGTACTACCACCGGAAATAAGGTTTATACAAATAATATAGTAACCGGAGCAACAAGTGGTGTTGCAAATATTTCACTTAGTAATTAAATAAATGGCCCGGGCTTGAATATGAAAGTAAAAGGACTCAGGTGGTGGATAATCGGTTTGATAGGTGTTGCTACCGTCATTAATTATATTGACCGCAGCGCCATCAACATCATGTGGCCTTACATCTATAAAGAATTTGGTATTGCCGATGCTGATAATAAACAGGCATTGGCAATGATCACCACCTTCTTTATGGTAGCTTATGCCATTGGACAAACAGTTACCGGTAAAATGATGGATGCGATCGGTACAAGACTGGGAATGGTTGTTTCTATTGCTGTATGGAGTGTTTCCATTGCACTGCATGCGCTGGCAAGATCCATCACTTCATTTAATATTTTCCGTTCCATGCTCGGCATCAGTGAAGCAGGGAACTGGCCCGGGGCTACAAAAAGTAATGCAGAATGGTTCCCTGCAAAAGAAAGGGCCATTGCCCAGGGCATATTTGGTGCGGGCGCTTCATTGGGATCTGTTGTTTCAGCGCCACTGATCGCAGGCATTTACCTCGCATTCGGCTGGAGGGCCACGTTTGCCGGTATTGCAGTACTCGGCATCTTATGGATCATTCCCTGGCTGCTTATCAATAAAGGAACACCCGATAAACATCCATGGATCACCAAGGAAGAACAGGATCATATCTTAGATGTTAATGCCGATAAGAAGGTACTGACTGCGGATACAAATATTTATACATGGAAGCAACTGCTGAATTTTAAAAATACCTGGGGCGTTATCAGCTCCCGCTTTTTTATTGACCCTGTATGGTGGATGTTCCTTACCTGGCTTCCCACATTTTTAAAAGAACAATTTCAATTTGACATCAAACAGGTTGGTGGCTTTTCATGGATACCTTATCTATTTGCGGCAATTGGTGGTTTGATGGGTGGCTTCTATTCATCAGCAAGAATAAAAAAGGGGGTGCCGGCATCCAAAGCAAGAAAGGATGCTATAACCATCGGTTGTGTATTAATGCTTTTATCATTAACTGCCACTGCACTTTACCTGGATCATCTAAAAGATCATGTGAATGTGGCCATTACTTTAATAAGCATTACCTTATTCGGTTTCCAGTTTCTCATCAATAATTTGCAAACATTACCCTCAGATTATTTTCATGGTAAGAACGTTGGCGTGGTATCGGGCATGGGCGGAACAGCTGCTGTTGCCGGAACTATCATTACTACATTGTTGGTTCCTGTGCTTACCAAAACAAGTTATAGTTCATTCTTTATAATGGCGGCATTGATGGTGCCGGTGGCATGGCTGTGCATCACTTTTATTTCATCAAAAAAGAAGGTACAAACAAACGAATTGCTTTAAAAATCTTAAAATAATTTTTATGAAAAGAATTCTATTTACCATTTCCCTGTTTTTGATTACAGGATTTATTTACGGGCAAACTACCTATTATTGGGTTGGAGGGCTTGCAGCTTCAACCGGAATCAATACGGGATCAAACTGGAATACTGTCATCAATGGTTCCGGATCTTCCCGCCCTTCATCAACAGGAGCATCAGATATATTAGTTTTTGACGGAACTAATTTAGGGGGTTCTACACCTGCCACTGGACCTGCCACGATATTGGCCTCTGCCAGTATAACCTGTGCACAGATTAAATTCGTAAACAATGTAAATGTAACCATGAATCGTCCTGCTTCGGGTACAAGTACGATCACAATTGCCGGAGAGCTGGGCGAAGATTTTGTGGTTAATGCAGGCTGCACATTTAATGTTGTTTCACCGATTGGTAGTATACGGTTTGCTTTACAACCTGCCGTAAATGCCTGCAGGGTAAGTGGAACAGTTTCATTAATAACATCTTTTCAAATGAGATTTGATAATGGAACTACCGGTACGCCGGGTACATTTATTTTTACCAGTGGTTCTTCATTTACAACTAATATCACCGCAACATCTTCTTCTTACGCATTTGGAAGTTCTACCCAATCATCTGAAAAGTGGGTGGTTTTTCAAAGCGGCGCTCATCTTTATTACCAGGGCGGATGGAGCCCGATGGGAAACAGTTCAACATTTTCGGCCATTGATTTTCAGCCCGGAAGTTTCTGGCATCACCAGGTTGCGGTCGCAGGAGGTTCTTTTTTCAGTAACAAGAGTTTTGGAAACATAATCGTGGAAAGCGGCTCTACCTTAGCAGCTGAAGGCCCCATTTACCGGATAGACAATCTTACCATTAATACCGGCTGTACTTTTAAAACACATACCTCTGGTCAGACAGCTATAATGGGAAACCTGGTAGTGAACGGAACTTTAACTGCCGACCCGGCCAGCACGAATGAAATAATGATGGCAGGCAACACGCTTCAATCTATTTCCGGTACAGGTGTAATTAATGTTCCCAATTTAAAAATATCTGATAATGCCAATGTTACTTTAAGTAAAAATATTACCGTTAGTGATGCCACAACTATATATGGCAAAATGAATTTTACCGATAAACAAATTACCGGTTCAGCAAGTTTTAAAGCAAATGGTATTAATACACCTGTGGCAGGAACAGGAGATCTTACTGCAGGTTCTTACGTAATTGCGAATACATCAACAGGTACAACCGGACAAGCTATTTCCGGTACAGGAATACCTGCTAATACTTCAATCGTAAATGTTTCAACAACAAATAATCAGATTTATATTTCAAATCCGGCCACTGCTACAGCAACAAATGTAGCTTATAGTGTGACAACATCAGGAGCCGCTCTTCAGACGGCAAATGTCAATGGGTT
>DATHEH010000105.1:0-2042 GCA_035318685.1 Ferruginibacter sp. | reverse complement strand
TTCTACATCTTCAAATTACCAAATCATCAAATCTTCAAATTAGTATTTTATCCTTTTTTAGGCGTTATCATTTTTGGTTTTGGTAATACCTCGTCAGCTGTTTTTATTTCACCTTTCAATGTGGAAGCCAGTTTAATGGCTTCATACGCATTAACGATACCCGCTGTTTTAGAGATATCAGACCAGTTCACCATTTCCTCTGAGCCCGGTAGTTTTACTTTTTCCTTTTGAACCTGTGCAGATCTTTCAATAACATATTTCACCTGCTTTGCGGAAAGGGTTGGGTAGTGCTCCATTATTAAGGCAGCAATACCGGCAACAAGCGGGCATGCCATACTAGTGCCCTGTAAATTACCATAATTATCACCACCCGGCAGGGTAGAATATATCAGTACGCCCGGTGAAAACACATCTACTTCTTTCTTGCCATAATTGCTGAAAGAAGCAGTCAGGCCGCCGGCTTTCGGATCGCCGCTTGCGCCTACGGTGATGATATTTTTTGCCCTGCCCGTTCCGTCTTTATATACCGCATTGGGAAAATTATCTGTAGAATCAATATTTTTAGAACTGTTGCCGGCCGCTAAAACCAATAATACATTTTTACTTTCCGCATAACGGAATGCATCATCCACCCAATGCTTCTGCGGTGAGAAACTTTTTCCAAAACTCATGCTTATCACCTGTGCGCCGTTATCTACTGCATAGCGTATTGCAAGGGCTATATCCTTGTCATGTTCATCACCATCGGGTACGGCACGTAGCATCATGATGCGTACATTGTCTGCAATACCATCCATGCCCTTACCATTATTACGAACAGCAGCAATGATACCGGAGCAATGCGTTCCGTGCATCGGTGTTGAAGCCATGATATCATTATTGCCATAACTACGGTCGGCTAAATTATTTTCATCATCGCCAACGATGTCTTTCCTGTAGTTTGGCGGTGCAGTTTTTTTTGCTTCTGCTTTTCTTTGCTCACCTGCCATATATTCAATGTATTCATTTAAACCACCTACAAATTCTTTATTGGTCTGGTCCGCCATGTTATTGGCTTTCATCAATCCCAAAAGCGTGGCCTTCGCTCTTTTTTCTTCAGGTGATTTTGTTGTATACTCTTCAAGTTCCTTACCGGTATAGATATTTTTACCGATACTGGTTTTTAAAATACTGTCACTTTTTAATAAGCCTGCATACAATTGTTTTAAAGAAGCCAGGTCCACTTCTGCGGTTTGGGCATCTTCTTTATCAGTACCCGTCATCTGTGCCTTTGCTTTTTTGAACATGGCATATTCATAAGCATCTTCTTTGGATAAAGAACGCTCCACAACTTCCCTGTTATCCCATTTAGACTTCAGCGCATAATAAACCCTTGCGCCTTCAAAACTGTCTTCCTTAACATTCCTTCCGTCTTTTCCTCCCAGGAAATTCCAGCCATGTACGTCATCGATATAACCATTCTTATCATCATCAATACCATTACCGGGTATCTCTTTAGGGTTGTTCCAGAGAATGGGTTTCAGGTCTTCGTGAAGGGTATCAATGCCACTGTCTATGACAGCTACCAATACGGTTTTGCTTTTTAAATTCTTGCTTTTTATGAAATTATAGGCTTTCTCTGCACTAACACCATAAAAGCCATCGGTCTGCTTGTCCATCAGGTGCCAGCCTTTTGGCACTTCATCATTTTGGGCAAAAGATGAAAGGGATACAGCTAACAGGGCAATAAAAAACTTAGCGGACTTAATCATATTTTGATATTTGTTTAGGCGAAATTAAATGGTCGGGTCATGATAGCCATACCATTCATCTTTATTTGCAAAAATTTATATGTTAAACTTTATTCCCTGGGCCAATGGCAGTTTGTCGGTATAATTTATCGTATTGGTTTGCCTCCTCATATATATTTTCCATGCATCACTGCCGCTTTCACGCCCGCCGCCGGTTTCCTTTTCACCTCCAAATGCACCACCGATCTCTGCACCTGATGTTCCGATATTTACATTGGCAATGCCACAGTCACTTCCCCCTTGTGAAAGGAA
>DATHEH010000104.1:0-3949 GCA_035318685.1 Ferruginibacter sp. | reverse complement strand
CCATAGCGTTCCCATACTTTGGTGAATAAGCGATAGCTGCCGCCATACATATCATTAGCAGCAATCACCTCATCGCCGGGGTTCAGTAATTTTATCACGCTGTCGGTGGCAGCAACACCACTGCCAAAGGCGAGGCCAAATTTTGCATTTTCAATTATGGCATAAGCGTCTTCCAGCGCCTTGCGGGTTGGGTTTTGCGAACGGGCATACTCATAACCTTTATTTTTAGCCGGACCTTCCTGCACGTAGGTACTGGTTTGGTATATGGGAGTCATGATCGCACCGGTACTTGGGTCGGGCTCTGCGCCGGCATGGATGAATTTTGTAGCAAGCTTCATATTCCTGAAATTTTTAAACGGGTTATTGATGTGCAAAGGTGAGAAATTAATGTGTAACGGCGCTCATATTATATGTGCAGCACAAAGATACCTCCAGTCATAATTTTTATCTGCATGGGCAGGCTTTGGCTCTATCTTTTTATCCAACACTTTTTTTGCAAGTATCCCGGCACTAACCAGTTTTCGTTTGGATTCGTGGATGTATTCCTGTAAGAGGGGATGTTCCATCCATTCTTTTTGCGGTGGTTCAAAACCAACCTTGTCTTTACGCCACACGATCTCGTCAGGCAATTTTTTATCCATTGCTTTGCGTAATAATAATTTTGTCCAGCCATCATGCATTTTCAACCGCGATGGTAATGAAAAGACAAATTGCACAAGCTCGTGGTTCAAAAAAGGCAATCTCACTTCCCTGCCATGTGCCATGCTATTCCGGTCTGCAAAGCGAAGCAGTTCCTCCAAACCCATTTCTGCTGTATGAAAGAAAAGGATATCATTCAGTTTAGTAACAATGGGTTTATGGATGCCTTCCCAGTTCCTGCCAGCCAGGGTTTTAATAAAGTCCGGACTTATATCGGGATGATGTATCGTTTTTTGGTATTCATTTTTTTCCAATTGCATGGCTGCATGTGAAGGGAGGAATGCGGCTACATAATTTTTTATATCCCAATGAAATGGCTGGCCGTTCTTTCTGAAGGCTTTTATTTCCTTGCGGGTACCGCCCAGTTTATGCCTGCTTAATACTTCCTGCAGGTACCAGTGAATATACTTAGGATATCCCGCCAGGATTTCATCAGCGCCCTGCCCGTCAAGCAGTACTTTTACATTTTGCTGCCCGGCAAGTTCAAATACTTTGTACTGCGCATAAACTGCTGAAGACTGGAAAGGTTCTTCCTGGTGGTAACAAAGTTTTTCAAATTCCCTGATAAGATCATCAGCAGAAGGTTGTACCTGGAAATTTTTTATGCCAAGGTTGGCGGTAACCAATTCAATATATTTTGATTCATTTTTTTCGAAACCGGGAAATACTGCTGAGAAGCTCTGCAGTTTTTCGGCATATGAGCCGGTATTTTTTAGCTGGCTGATCATTGCAGCAATGGTGGAACTGTCCAGGCCCCCACTTAAGCTGGTGCCAAGCGGAACATCGCTGCGCAGCCTTCTTTTTACGGAGACGTTGAGTAATTCCGTAAATCTTTCAACAGCATCTGTTGCGGAGATATCAATTTTTGTTTCTTTGTTTACACGCCAGTATTGGGTGATCTTTAGTTGCTTTTTGACCGGGGTGTACCTTAAGTAATGTGATGGCGGGAGCGAATATATCGTTTCAAAAAAAGTTTGTTCTTTATCTACGCAGTTCTGAACATGGCCTACAGTAAGGTAATTGAGCAACATCTTCTGGTCAATATTTTTTTCAATACCTATTGCCCAGAGGGCTTTCATTTCACTCGCAAAAATAAAATGTTCATCATCTTCATAATAATAAAATGGCTTTTCGCCAAAGCGATCCCTTGCTGCAAAAAGCTCTTTTTCTTTTTCATCCCATATTGCAAAGGAGAACATACCGTCAAATTGCTGGAGGCACCGCTCTTTCCAGTAATCATAAGCAGCAAGTATCACTTCTGTATCTGATTGCGACGTAAAACTGTAGCCCTTTTGCTGCAGGAATGCCCTCACCTCAATATAATTATAGATCTCCCCATTATATACAATTTGGTAGCGGTTACCATAAGACATGGGCTGTGCTCCGTAAGTACTAAGGTCGATAATGGAAAGCCTGCGGTGCCCAAGATGAACGGTGCCGTCCTCGTTGCTCCATTGCGCTTCATCATCAGGTCCACGGTGAGCAATGGCATCCGTCATTTTTTTTAAATGAAACGAAGCACCGGCAATAGGAGCGTTTAATAATATCCCTGCAATTCCACACATAGTGTAAATATCAACAAAAAAGCTGAGCGATGTAATTTGTAAACTTAAAGCCGGATTTTGATTAGTTGAAATTGATGGGCATCACAACTTTTGTATTACCCCACCCCATCACCAGATCGCAACCATACGAGGCATCCTGGAAGATCATGGTGAAAAATTCCAGGTCTGTATTGCTATTACTAACCGCCAGTTCTATTTCCGCAATGTCTTTTGTTTTATCCATATGAAGCCCCCAGCTAAAAAGATTGCCGTTGAAAATGATCTTCCATTTGTCGGGGTAAGGTATACAGTATAAAACATAGCGTCCCTTCGGAAATTGTTTTCCGGAAATTGTTACGTTTTTAAAGAATTCTATTTCGGTGGCTTCATTGGCTCCCAGCCGCCATTCTTTGCCGTAGTGCTGGATAAAATCCTGCCGTGTTGTTGAATCGGCAAAAATCCTTCTCCCGTTCTTTTGTGGCCGGCTGTAAATAACCCTTGCAACAAGATTTTCAAGATTGGAAGCTGTCATTTTTTCCTTGGGATAATCCCTTGGGAAATAACTCATATCCATTGGAGACCTGTCGATCGATGAAAACGAACTGTCATTTACCGAGATCGGCACCTGGTTTGTTTTTTCAGTTGCAGCCCCGTTCTCTTTTTGCCGGCACGAAACAAAGCAACATACCGCCAGGAAAACCAACCCCAAACTTGTTATTCGGTTTTTTAAATACATAATGTTAGCTGGTTAAAATACTATCGGCAAATTTACTTTTATGTCATCCCATGCGATGACCAAATTAGCCCCGGTAGCGGATTTTTCAAAAGTCATTACAAAATCTTCTGTTGGCACGGGTTGTTTCTGTACCGGTACATCCGTACGTAACAGGTCTTTTTTGAAATCGTATTTAAAAGATCCCCAGGTATCATTTTCTTTATTAATGATGATCGTCCATTTATCGGAATAAGGAATGCAATACATGGTATAACGCCCTTTATTGACTTTTACATTACTGATGCTGGCTGGCCGGTAAAATTCTATTTCCGAAGCTTCATTGGCCCCCAGGCGCCACACTTTTCCATATTCCAGTAACTCGCCAAAAATTACCCGCCCGTTCTTTTGCGGCCTGCTGTATATCACCCTTGCTCCCAGGGGCTCTGTTACCTTATCCTGTATCTTGAGTACGGGGTAACCATCAGGATAATAGCTCATATCCATGGAAGACTTGTCTACAGGAGGTAATTTGGTTTGTGCTTTTATACCCTCAAGAGAAATAAGGAGAAGCAAGGCAACCAAAAAAAAGCTCTTCATATTTTTTGTTTAAAGATAAAGAAATCAGCCGTGTAATAATTCTGCTAATTGATCTTTGGCAAAACTTTTTAATGAAGGGAAGAATGTTGTGTAACAGCCTTGCATGGCGGCATAATTTTCGTTGAACACATCAAAAGCGATACTGCTTTCTGTAAGATAGGCGGCCCGGCGCACCAAACCACCAAAACTTTTTTCAATTCCCCATTTGTAACGGTAGTTATATAACCAGTCATATTGCTTCATATAAGGAAATTGCTGTTGAAAGGAGGACGGCAATTTTTCCAGGTATGACTCAAGTACCTCATAGGTTGTGGCTGTGAATTGTTTTAAGATGTCTTCTGAAGCAAACGCATTGGTATCATTTGCTAAAAAATGATCATAGACCACATCGCCA
>DATHEH010000103.1:0-11881 GCA_035318685.1 Ferruginibacter sp. | reverse complement strand
GTGCGGAAGAGGCAGCGCCGCATGCCCTGCAACACAAACGGGTAAATTATTAAGCCCAAGAAAAATAATGATGGATACCCGTGACAGGCTGGAAGCCGTTGGAAAGAATATTTCGGCAAACAAAGAATTTAAGGACGATGGTAAAACTTTATTGAAAGACTATATTAAAGTAGAAGAGCTCCGTGCCTGCACCACCTGCAATGCCTGTGTACAGGAATGCCCGGTAAGCATCTCCCCTCTTGAAATAATTTTAGAACTGCGCCGTGCCCTTGTTATGGAAGACAGTAATGCGCCGCAGGAATGGAACGTGATGTTCAGTAATATTGAAAATAATTTTGCGCCCTGGAAATTTAGCCCCGATGACAGGGATAAATGGGCGGAAGAATTAAAATAATATTTCCTGATCTCACCGCTATTACCCGGTATTGACCTATTAACTATTCAGCATGAAAAGCATATTACTTTCGGCGACCTGTCTGATCTTAACCAGTATGTCAATAGCACAAACTAAATTTATAGCAAGTGTTACTGGTGTCAGATATCATAATGGATTTTGAAAAGCCATCGAAAGCAATGACGGGCTGGCTGCGGAATTAACGGTAGCTGAAGAATTTAACAAGAAGCGCATGGAAACGGTAAGAACAGAAACAAAGAAGCAGGAATTGCCTGTTACAGAGAAAAAACAACCGGTGCCCGATGACCTGAAAAACCTGCTGGTAGCCGATGAGATCAAAAAACTATTTGGCCTGTACAAGGCAGGCGCTTTGACAAAAGAAGAATACGAAGCACAAAAAAAGAAGTTACTGGAAAGACAATAGCTAAGAGAACAAAAGAGAAAAAGAGGAATAAATGTGTTCTCTTTTTCTCTTTTACCTCTTAGCCAAAATTTTAATTTCCCCCTTTAATCTTCCAAACTAATTACAACGCTCCCTGTTTTTTGACCCGTTTCGACATACCTGAATGCTTCAGGAATTTTTTTAAATGGATATACCCTGTCTGTAACTGCTTTGAATCTTCCTTCTTCCATAAGTCTTTTAATAAGTGCTATGCTTGCTTTGATATCTTTCGGGATCGGGAATATTACTTTTTTACTCCCCATTATGGGTGCAATAAGTGCAAGAAAAATATTCTCCGCCATCCGGCCCGGTTCCGATGACATATACCTGCCACCGGGATTTAATAACGGCCTGCATTTACCAAATGAACTTTTGCCTACAGCATCAAAGATGAAATCATATTTCCGGTCTTCTTTTGTAAAATCGTTTGCAGTATGATCGATCACCCTGCCTGCACCCAATGACCTTACGAGTTCCATATTTTTGGTATTGCACACGGCAGTTATGTCAGCACCAAAATATTTCAGGAGTTGAACGGCTGCAGAACCGATGGCTCCCGTTGCACCATTGACCAGCACTTTTTGCCCGGCTTTAAGTTTTACTTTGTTGATCATGTTATACGCATAATGCGCACCCTCAATACTGCCTGCTGCCTGTATATAGTTCAGATCCCCGGGTATTATCGCCAATGCTTTATGTTCTGCAATGGCCAGGTATTCCGCATAGGCACTTAAACCCATGTCTTCAAATCCAAAGACCTTATCCCCTGCTTTAAAAGAAACAACAGCTTTGCCCACGGCTTCAACCTCGCCGGCAAATTCAGTTCCAAGCACCGGGTTCTTTGGCCTGAACAAACCTGTGAAGGACCGCATAATAAATGGCTTCGCCCTGAGCATGGCACAGTCTGTTCTGTTAACGGTAGTTGTCTTTACCCGTACCAACACTTCATCATCTTTGGGAATTGGCTTTGGCAGCTCTTCCATGCGCAGCAGCTCCGGTGGCCCATACCTTGTGTAGACAATTGCTTTCATTTTATTTGAATCAATTTCTTTACTTGTTGCAGCAATATAGATACTTTAGATTATAAATTATTATTTTCTTGCGCATGATCAATTTCAAAAAGAAGAACTTTGGCAAAGTTTGTAAAACGAATAAGATGACCGAAAAAAAATGGTTCCATATAAATAATGCTGATGAAATTGATTCGCCTGCCTTATTGGTTTATCCCGAAAGAGTAAAACTCAATATTCAAACGGCCATAAAAATGGTCGGCGACATCAGCAGGCTTCGCCCCCACGTTAAAACGCATAAGTGCGCCGAAGTGGTGAAGCTGATGATGGATGCAGGCATATACAAATTCAAGTGCGCCACCATTGCCGAAGCTGAAATGCTGGGAACCTGCAAAGCAAAAGATGTTTTATTTGCGTATCAACCGCTTGGACCGAAATTAAAAAGGTTCATAGAATTGGTAAAGAAATATCCCGGCACTCAATTCTCCTGTCTTACCGATAACCTTAATTCTGCTAGAGAACAATCAAAGGCATTTAGCGATGCAGGCTTGAAGATACCTGTCTATATCGATCTGAATGTTGGCATGAACAGGACAGGCATAGATCCCGGGGATGAAGCATTGAAATTATATGCTTATTGTTCATCTACAGCCGGCATGATGATAAAAGGCTTACATGCATACGATGGCCATATCCGTAACACTGATATTGCAGAAAGAAAAAAGAACTGTGATGCTGCCTTTTCTCTAACAGAGGATATGGCTGCAAAAATTGCAAGCATGGGGCTGGGAAAACCCATTATCATTGCCGGTGGCTCTCCTACTTTTCCCATTCATTGTAAAAGAGAGGAGATAGAATGCAGTCCTGGTACATTTGTTTACTGGGACCGTGGTTATGCTGTGGGCTGCCCCGAACAGGAATTCATACCGGCAGCGGTATTGCTTACAAGGGTTGTGTCTTTGCCGGGTAAAGAAAAGATCTGCACCGACCTTGGGCATAAATCTGTTGCGGCAGAAAATGAAATAACAAAAAGGGTCTTCTTCCCGGAGTTTGAAATGCTGGAAGCCATTGCGCAAAGCGAGGAACATTTGGTTTTGGAAAATAAAACCGCTCAACAGTTTGCGCCGGGTGATGTTCTTTATGGCATCCCTTACCATATCTGCCCTACTGTAGCTTTATATGACAGTATAAAGATCGTTGAGCATGCAGCGGTGGTTCGGGAATGGAAAAATATTGCAAGGGACAGGAAGATCACTATTTGAGCACAAAACAGCATTCGTTTAACTAAAATTTTGTTTCTTTAATAATAATTTATCATGAAAAGATTATTATTTATCCTCCTCCTTTACCCCTTTATATTACCTGCGCAAAAAACTTTGCCCAGGTTTGAAAATGACACCCTCTTCACCAGCAGTGGCTTTAAAATTTATAAAGGTCTAACCTTAAAATTTGGAAAAGGAAGTGGCAGAAATGGAGCATTCCGGTTTATCAATATTAAAAACGGCGCTACCCAAATCTCATTGGCAAACGCCTCCATGGTTATTAAGGAATTGAAGAACTATGGGATCTCTATATTTTACAACGGCTATATTGAAATAACCGGCACCATCACTTTTAAAGATGGTTCAAAGGGTTATTTGGATATACATATGGCTTTTGACCGGGCCATAGAAAATTCACTCAAACTAACCAGCGAATTGGCGGTACCGGATGAATTCCGCAACAGGCCAGGAGGAAATATTTCTGATGAAATAATGAAGTTGTATAAACTTTATAAGCAGGGTGACCTGACCGAAGAAGAATACGAAGACCAAAAAAAGAAGATACTGGAAGGATCATAAGGGATCGGCTTTCAGCAACCCGGCGCCATTACTTAAAAACAATAACATGTCAGAGAATAAAAAAATCGTAAAGCAATACATGGACGGCTTCGTTGCAAGTGACCATGAAAAGATCTTATCATGTCTCACTGATGATGTCATTTGGGAAATGCCGGGTTTCTTTTACCTGACAGGTAAAGAAGCTTTTGATAAGGAAATTGAGAATGATAATTTTACGGGTAGTCCTTCCATACAGATCACGAGGATGGTAGAAGAAAATGATATTGTGGTTGCAGAAGGAGCCGTACAGGCAAAAATAAAAGCAGGCGGTGACCTGGACGCTGTATTTTGCGACGTGTTTCATATGCAGGACGGCAGGATAAAAAAACTGACGACCTACCTGATGAACAAAAAAAAGTGAGCCCCCCGAAGGAGACTCACTTAGAAACTATATTACAATTATTTTTCTGCTTTCGCTATGTTAAGACCACTTTCAGCATTGCCCTTGTTTAAATACTGTACAAGGTCACTCTGGCTTTGGGGATCCACCCTCTTTATCTTTATCTGGCCCGTGAGTGCTTTATGACCCGTGGTACTGTTGGTAACAAAGAGCCCGTTAAGTGCCGATTCGTTGCCGTTGTTCAACAGGTCAAGTACATTTAACTGTATCACCTTCTTATTGGGGAGTATCGGGTAATTCGCTTCAAGCAGTTTCGCGTCCTGCATAACGATCTTACCATCTTTGGCAACACGTACATCAATTTTCTTGATCCCATAATATCTTTTTTCATCGATCACAAACCAGGTATGTGAAAAGGCCGTGTATTTGCCGTTCTTTTTAATGATCTTGATCTCGTATTCCAGGGATTGCTTCGTGGAATCATTGAACATTGTTCCCTGCCAGAGGCCGGTAATATCCTGGCAAAAAACGATCATGGGAGAAAATAGTGCTAATGCGAAATAGATTATGTATTTCATAAGGGTTGGGTTTATAGGTTGGTCCTATAACGGATAATGTTGCTGCTTATTTGAAAATTATAAGCATTTTTTTTCTGCTATGTAATTTTACTTAGGAGAAATACGATAACGGGCTGCAAACTTTTAAGAAGAGTGGTTTAACACCCAATATGGCAGCATATATGCCCAGCATTTATGCTTACCCGCTATCAACCGCGGATCTTATGAAAAAGAAAACTTTACCCAGGAATTTGTGACTTACATCTTTCTTTCTTTTATTAAATATTTGTGTAACCGCACAACCTGCAACCTGGCAACCCCGTGGTTTAGATGGGGTGGCATCATGTTCTCCCCTACCATCAATCCTGGAATGCTACGGTCGTAGCCGGGATAAACCACCCCCACATTCCATTAAATGATAACATTACAAATGGGGTTTACCAGCTTCGGGTGGATGGTTGAGGTATAAAAAGAACTCTAATGGTTATTGAATTAAATTAATAATGAAAACTTTTGAACCACATAGGTAAGCACGCCATATACAGCATGTATGCCATACTCATTATACATACCCGCCTATGTAGTTCAAATACCCATCAACCCTTTTATCATACCATACTCTTTGCCTTAGAAAACAAATTGGTAAGATGACGTGTATGTTGTTGTGTTGGTATATCTGTAATCGACCTGCCTGATCTCATTCTTCTCATAAAATAAAAAAGAGCAAGACCCCCTGCTGCTACAGCTGAACTTAATAACAGATTATTTTTTACTGCGCTTATCAAAAGATTAGTTTTCATATAAAGTGATTTTATAGAGTGGGTTCACAAAATGTGCCAGTTTTTTTATATGAATTATATAGCGCTTTGAGGCTAAAATGCCCATAACCCTCAACAAAAAATTATCAATTGTTGCAGATATGCCACAATGCACCGCTAAATCCTGATCTTTTTGGAGTAAGTTAAATCAGGACTACTTTTACCGGTTAGCAATTTTACCCTACACCTCAATCCTGATGATGAAAAGTTATTACTACTGTTCCTCCTTTTGCCTTTACCATCAGTTATCTTATGTACAGGGGGATCTTTTTCACTGATCAAATGTAAATGCAAAAAGCGCTTTATCTTTAAATAAAATCCTTTCTTCAACAGACAACAGCTTTATGACTACTTTTAAAAGGACCGGTTCTGAAGACCCCGACTTCCGGTCACTCGTTGCTTTACTTGATGCCGACCTCAAAAAGCGGGACGGTGATGAACATGATTTTTATGCGCAATTCAATAAGATAGAAAATATCCGCAATGTAATTGTTTGTTATGTTGACGACAAGCCAATTGGCTGTGGTGCATTCAAAGCATTCGGTCAGCAAAAAGTAGAAATAAAAAGAATGTTCGTAAAACCTGGGTACCGTGGTCATGGTATTGGTCTCAACATTTTAAAAGAACTGGAACTATGGGCAGCGGAATTAAATTACCCGCAATGCATACTGGAAACGGGCAAAAAACAACCGGAGGCCATAAGGCTTTACCGGAAAGCCGGGTATGCCATCATAGAAAATTACGGCCAATACGAGCATGTAGAGAACAGTGTATGCATGTTAAAAGATATTTTGTAAGTCCTGCGTTATAATGTTTTCATAAAACAGTTGGTTTTGCTCCTGTAAATATTTTTCGCTATTTTCACAAGGATGAGAAAATACAGTGTTGTAATAGTTTTTCCGGTATTATTTATCCTTGCGCTATTAAATCCAGGTTTTATTCATAGTGAAAAAACTGCCAGACTTTCTTCCATTTCAGCATCAAACAACTCTTTCGGTACTGACCTGAATTACCCACATTCGGAAATTGAGCACTGCAATCTACAGGGCAGCATACCCTTGCAGGGCAGCCCCGTATCTCAGAGAATACCCGGCTACCCGGTAGAAAATGCAAAGGGTCTCCCGATCTCTTCATTGTCATTCGGTAATATTAGTATTCCACCTACCGGATTATTCGACAATAACTATCTTTTGCACAATTATTCCTCGCACAATTTTTGGTGATCTTGATTTTGATTTCTCATTTTCGCTATTAGCCAGCCGAAGAAAGAAATCTTTCTTAATTCGATTTTTTTTTGTAGTTTTTAGTATAGGTAAACCAATCAACCATGTTCTTAGAGACCGGAAATATTTTGCTGATAGGCTCATTGCTTTTACTCATCAGCGTAATTGCCGGTAAAACCATCAACCGGCTGGGCGTACCTACACTGATCTTCTTCCTCATCATCGGAGTACTTGCCGGATCTGAAGGCATCGGCGGCATACATTTCAACAATGCGGTTGTTGCACAGTTCATTGGTGTGGTTGCTTTGAATTTTATCCTTTTTTCCGGCGGACTTGATACCAACTGGCAAAGCATTAAGCCCATACTATGGCGTGGCGTGGCGCTTTCAACCCTGGGTGTATTTCTTACGGCCCTTGCCGTAGGTGTTTTTGTTCATTACGTATTTAACTTTACCATCTGGGAAGGTTTACTGCTGGGATCCATTGTATCTGCAACCGATGCTGCTGCCGTATTTTCCATCTTACGTAACAGGGGTGTTGCATTAAAAGGTTACCTGCGGCCTGTCCTTGAATTCGAAAGCGGAAGCAATGACCCGATGTCTTATTTCCTTACCATCACCTTAACGGGTATTGTGGCATCCGGCAATATCAACGGCGGAGAACTGGTGGTCTCTTTTTTAAAAGAATTCATCATTGGCGGCGCCCTTGGTTATGTTATGGGAAGAGGAAGCGTTTGGCTCATCAACAATATCAAACTGGAAACCGAAGGATTGTACCCGGTACTTACACTCGGCCTCGCCATATTCACGTACTCTGTTACCCATGCTATCGGGGGGAACGGCTTCCTTGCTATTTACCTCTGCGCCCTTGTAATAGGCAACAGTAATATGGTACACAAAAGAAGTCTTATCAAATTCTATGACGGGCAGGCATGGCTGATGCAGATCATTCTCTTCCTTACACTGGGACTTCTTGTATTTCCTTCGCATGTCATTCCGCTGATGGGTATGGGGCTTTTAACCTCGGCATTTTTAATATTCATTGCCAGGCCACTCGGTGTATTTGCCGCATTGTCTTTTTTTAAATCAAACGCAAGGAGTAAATTATTTATTTCCTGGGTGGGATTAAGGGGTAGTGTGCCCATCGTTTTTGCAACCTATCCTTTACTGGCCGGGATACCCAAGGCCGAAATGATATTCAACCTTGTATTTTTTATATCCGTCACATCTGTATTGCTGCAGGGCACTACCCTCTCCTATGTTGCCAGGCTTTTACATGTTACCATACCGCCCAAAGCAAAAAGAAGGATAGGACGTGATTTTGAATCAACAGATAATATAAGATCGGAAATGAACGAGATCATTCTATCAGCCAATTCAAGATCGGTAGGAAAAAGGATCGTGGAACTTACCATCCCTCCCACCATCAACATACTCGCCATTAAAAGGGCCGATGTATACATATCGCCGAACGGATCAACAAAACTCTTGGCCAATGATATCTTACACGTACTGGCCGAAGATAAAAGCTCTCTGGAATTATTCGGCGAGGCCCTGGATATTAATATTGAAAGTAAATAACTTCACCCTGGCTGCCGGCTTCAGACAATAATACCTAATCATTTTGATGAGCAGGCGAAGCTCCCATTAATACTAATATTATAATGGCAGGTTATTTGTGCTTACTGCGGGTAAAACCTGCACTTAATGAACTGGCACTTACTTTCAATTGAGGATACGCTAAAAGAAACGGGTAGTAATGCGGGTGGGTTAAACGATGCGGAAGCGAAACAAAAATCAGCTGAGCATGGAAAGAATGAACTAGAAGCAAAAAAGAAACTCAGCCCGGTGGTCATATTCTTTCGCCAGTTCGTTGACGTGATGATACTGGTTTTGATACTGGCAGCGGGCATATCCTGGTTCATAGGTGAATTATCAGACACGATCGTTATCCTGGTGATCATTGTTTTGAATGCCATCATCGGTTTTGTACAGGAATACCGTGCAGAGAAAGCAATGGAAGCTTTGCAAAAAATGGCAACCCAGGTCTCCAATGTTTTAAGAGATGGCAAAACGATCGAACTACCCTCAACAGAAATAGTACCGGGCGATATCGTCCTGATGGAAGCGGGTAATACTGTCCCCGCCGATACCCGTCTTATAGAAATTAATGCCCTTAAAATAAATGAAGCCAGTCTCACCGGCGAATCAAATGCTGTTGACAAGCATACTGATCCTTTAACGGAAGAAAATCCTCCGCTTGGTGACAGGCTGAATATGGCTTATAAAGGAACACAAATAACCAGCGGCAATGGCAAGGGCCTGGTAGTGGCAACCGGCATGAAAACCGAACTTGGAAAGATAGCGGAGATGCTTGATAAAGCAGAGAGCAGAACGCCGCTGCAAAAACGATTAGCCCAATTCAGCGCAAAACTTACCATCGTAATAATTGTTTTATGTATCGCTTTATTTTTTACAGGTTATCTCCGTGGTGAAGATTTTAACCGCATGCTCCTTACGGCTATATCACTGGCAGTAGCAGCAATACCCGAGGCACTGCCTGCAGTGATAACGGTTTCACTGGCGCTTGGTGCAAAACGATTAATGAAAAGGCAGGTATTGATCCGCAAATTATATGCAGTGGAAACACTCGGCTCGGTTACTTATATCTGCACGGATAAAACGGGCACGCTCACAAAGAATGAAATGAACGTAAAGGATATATGGATACACGATGAGCAAAAAAAAGAAGAATTGCTGCAGGCGATGGCGCTTAACCATAATGCGGTTGAGAAAGACGGAAAACTAACAGGTGATCCAACTGAAACGGCGATGGTAGCGTATGCAAAAGATCAAAAAGAATATAAGCGTGCCAAAGAGATCCCTTTTGATTCGGAGCGAAAAGCCATGACAACGATACATGAAAAGGACGGAAAGTTCTGGGTGATAACAAAAGGCGCGGCAGAAGTAGTTACTGCAATGATCAGCGATGCTGCTACCCGGGAGGCCATCAAAGAAAAGGAAGAGGCGATGGCTGCAGAAGGCATGCGGGTGATCGGGTTTGCCGGTAAGCTGATCGATACACTTCCTGGGGAGATCAATCCGGGAACCATAGAATCAGCCATGGAATTCATAGGGCTCGTGGGTTTAATAGATCCCCCGCGTGAAGAAGCCATCGATGCCATAACGCAATGCAAAACAGCAGGAATAATACCCGTTATGATCACCGGCGATCACCCGCTTACCGCGGCTTCCATTGCAAGACAGATAGGCATACTTGAATCACATGATCAGAAAGCAGTGACCGGCAAAGAACTGGAAGAAAAAGGAACAGAATATTTAAAAAAGGAAGTGTTGAATATCCGGGTCTATGCAAGAGTATCGCCGGAACAAAAATTAAATATCATAGAAGCATTGCAGGAGAAGGAGCAATTTGTGTCTATGACAGGTGATGGTGTAAATGATGCGCCTTCTTTAAAAAAAGCAAATATCGGGATCGCCATGGGTATCACGGGAACGGATGTGACCAAGGAAGCAGCGCATATGATCCTGCTGGATGATAACTTTTCAACTATCGTAAATGCGGTAAAAGCCGGGCGGCGCATCTATGATAATATCCGCAAGTTCATCAGGTACATTCTTACCGGGAATGCTGCGGAGATATGGACCATCTTCCTGGCACCGCTGTTGGGATTGCCCATACCCCTTTTGCCGGTGCATATACTTTGGATAAACCTGGTAACAGACAGCCTTCCTGCACTGGCGCTTGCATCAGAACCCTCCGAGCCCGATACGATGGAAAGGCCACCACGTCATCCCGGTGAAAGTATCTTCGCAAAGGGATTGGGCATTCATGTACTTTGGGTAGGCCTTTTTATAGGCCTGCTTTCGATCGCCACACAATGGCTTGCCATAGAAGCCGGCAGCGCACACTGGCAAACAATGGTTTTCACTGTCCTGTGTTTTTGCCAGCTCTGGCACGTGTTGGCGATCAGGAGTGAAAAACAATCCTTGTTTAAAACAGGCCTCATGGGAAACAAGCAATTGCTTTTTGCTGTTAGCGGAACAGTGCTGCTGCAGTTAGCAGTAATATATGTTCCTTTTTTAAATGACTTTTTTCATACAGCTCCGCTTACATTCATGGAGCTCCTGACAATATTCCTGGTTTCTTCCGTCGTGTTCTTCGTGGTGGAAATGGAGAAATGGATAAAGCGCCAGGGAGGCCAAACAAAAATAGAGCGTAAATAAAATTTAAAGACTATGCGATCATTATTCACATTCCTGTTTACTTTAAGTTTTGCATATTCCTGTGCACAGCATTTTTCTTACCCAACACTTAATCAAACCGGGAAAAATATAAATGATTTTGTTCCCGCGGGATGGGTAATTCATGCTACAGCAGCCGGCGATCTTAACAGTGACAAATTAAATGATATCGTGCTCGTCTTACAATACAAAGACAGTATATCGTTCGTAAAGGCAGATGATCCGCAGGATACGGTGACAACGCAGCCGAGAATGCTTGCGATAATTTTTAAGGATACGGTCAAATATTATGTATTGGCTGAGCAGAGTAATGCTTTCATCCCTAACCATGATAATCCTGTAATGTCCGACCCCTTTACCGGCATAAGGATCGACAAGGGCAGTTTACAGATCGACATCAACAGCTTTTATAGTATTGGCAGCTGGACCATAAGTAACAGGTCCTATAAATTCCAGTACCGTGATAAACAATTTGTACTGACAGGCGCAGAACATTATGCTATTCACCGGGCATCGCTTGATTATGAAATATACAGTTATAACTTTCTTACAAAAAAAAGAAAATTCACAACAGGCAATGAAAAGAAAAAGACCAGGGGGGTTTCCTGGAAGCCGGTGACCATTGGCAGCCTTAAAACATTCTCCACCTTCAAAACACCCTACTCCTGGGAGGTTGAACCTGGTGTGCATTTGTAAAAAGAGAAAGGCATGGATTTAGCTACACGAAATTAAACGCGAGGCCTTGAAGATAAAATTTAAAGAAACAGCGCAGCTTTTAAAAACAGCTTTCAAAGAATGGAAAGAAAAAGACCCTTTCCGTGAAAGTGCTGTTATAGCCTACTACGCCATATTTTCTTTACCGGGTTTATTGGTTGTCATCATATCCCTTGCGGGATATTTTTTTGGACGTGAGGCAGTAGATACCCGTTTGGCTGCAGAAATAACGGCAACC
>DATHEH010000102.1:0-5517 GCA_035318685.1 Ferruginibacter sp. | reverse complement strand
ATGCACCACGCATGGTTAAATTAATTATCGATAAAGAATATATCGGCGCTGTGATAGGGCCAGGCGGAAAAGTCATCCAGGAGATCCAGAGGGAAACCGGTGCTACGGTAAATATTGAAGAAGTAGGTACGGTTGGAGAAGTAAGTATCTTCTCTCCGCAAAAAGAGAGTTTGGATAAAGCTGTTGCATGGGTGAAAGGCCTTGTAGCTGTTCCCGTTGTTGGTGATTCTTACGAAGGAACGGTCAAGAGCATTAAGGAGTTTGGCGCCTTTGTTGAATTCTTACCAAAGAAAGAAGGTTTGTTACACATCAGTGAGATAAGCTGGAAGCGTTTGGAGACCATGGAAGGTATCTTTAAAGAAGGTGATAAAGTGAAAGTTAAATTGCTTGACGTGGACCAGAAGACAGGCAAATTCAAACTGAGCAGGAAGGCCCTGATCCCAAAACCTGAAATGCAGCCAAAGCCGCAACAAGGTGAGCAACCCGCTTAATAAATTATATTCAATTTAAGTATAGCCGTTTCCCTATTGGTGAAGCGGCTTTTTATTTCTTTTAATGATCGATATGAACTATTTAAAATTTGAATTTGAAATAGAGAATGATGTAGAGAACGAGATACTGATCGCATTACTCAGCAATGCCGGCTTTGAGAGTTTTGAAGAAGAACGTAAAATGCTTAAAGCCTTTATAAGTGAAAAAGATCTTAATGAAGATGAACTATCAGAAATTTTAAAAATAGTTCCCGTTAAGTATACACAAATATTAATACCACCGCAAAACTGGAATGCTGAGTGGGAGAGCAGCTTTGAACCGGTTATCGTTGATGGCTTCGTTGCAGTAAGAGCAGGTTTTCATACCCCTGTTAAAAATGTTCAGCATGAGATCATCATTACACCAAAAATGAGTTTTGGTACCGGACATCACGCCACTACTTATTTAATGATGGGACAAATGGCGGAACTGGATATTGCAGGCAAAACCGTTCTTGATTTTGGAACAGGAACCGCTGTACTGGCGATTTTAGCAGAAAAGATGGGAGCAGCGAAGATCGATGCCATAGATAATGATGACTGGAGTATAGAGAACGCCGGCGAAAATATAAAAGCAAATGATTGCTCCAAAATAGCAATTCATAAAGGAGAGACCGTTTCATTGAACAATACTTATGATATTGTTCTTGCCAATATTAATTTGAATGTGATATTAGCAAACCTTGATGCTATTGCGGCAGTTAGTAAAACAGGCACCCATGTTTTGCTGAGTGGATTTTTAAAAGGAGATGAAGCTGTTTTTTTTGAAAAATTATCCGGTTATAAGTTCTCTCATCTTAAAACCGTACAAAAAGGGGAGTGGATATGCATGCTTATCCGTGTAGATTGATCTTCAATCACAGGTTTAAAATATTGGTAAAGAACAATTTCAACTAGTTCTTCACGTTATTAGGGGAACTATAACAGTAAATAATCAGTTTTTGATTTGATTTAATCGTTATTTTTGCCATTCAACTCAAGCTAAAGAAAACGAATGAAAGAACTTCTTCTTATCATAATCGCGTATTTGATTGGTTCTATTCCCACCGCATTAATCATCAGTAAACGTTTTTTTGGTATAGACATCCGTGACTATGGTAGTGGTAACATGGGCGCCACCAATACTTTCCGGGTATTGGGTTCCCGCTACGGAACAATGGTAATGGCTTTCGATATTTTAAAAGGAATTGCGGCCGTTGCCTTATTTACTTTCATTCCTTATTATATGCACAATGAGCTGGAGCGTACCAACTTTATGATCGGCCTGGGTTTGGCAGCTGTTACAGGGCATATTTTCCCCATTTTTGCAGGTTTCAGGGGTGGTAAAGGCGTGGCAACACTTTTTGGTATGTTGCTCGCCATGCAGCCTGTTATTGCAGTTAGTTGTACAGGCGTTTTCTTACTGGTACTTTTTCTTACGCGTTACGTTTCATTAAGTTCCATATTAGCCGCACTGGCATTACCCATCTGTGTGTTATGGATATGGAACGAACACGAGGTCATGTACCGTGTATTTGCCTTGTTGGTAGCAGGATTGGTTGTATTTACCCATCAAAAGAATATAGGCCGTATTTTACGTGGCGTGGAAGGCAGGATACCCATTTTGAAGCATCGTGACAGAAGAAAGTCACGCAGGCGTAATGATTAACTGATAGCCGCATAATTTCCTTTTTATTTATTATCCTCACATATTTCTGTGCCCTTAAAACTGGTACACCAATTGATTATATAGTTATAAAACTAAGATCAAATGAAAAAAATATTGTTCCTATTGATGGCATTGCCTGTGTTCATGGCCTGTAGCACTAATTCTGTAACGGGCCGGAAGCAATTGTCCTTATTCCCTGAAGAAACACTCCAGCAGCAGGCTTTAACCGAATACAGGTCATTCCTCTCGCAAAATAAAGTACTCAATACCTCAGGAAACAGGGATGCAGAAATGGTGCAAAGGGTGGGTACCAGGATTGCACGTGCCATTACCGATTATTATACACAAAAAGGATTGGCAAATGAACTTAATGGCTACAAATGGGAGTTCAACCTGGTTGATTCAAAAGAAGTGAATGCATGGTGTATGCCCGGCGGAAAAGTTGTTGTATACAGCGGCTTACTGGCTATAACACAAAATGAGGCAGCATTAGCCATTGTGATGGGCCATGAGATCACTCATGCGGTGGCTCACCATGGTAACGAACGAATGAGCCAGGGAGCCTTGGCCCAGGGCCTTGAAGTTGCCGGTAACATATTTACGTCAGGTAATCAAAAAGCAAATGCACTTTTCTCAAACATATTCGCTCCAACTGCACAGATAGCCGTGTTATTGCCAAACTCCCGCAAGCAGGAATACGAAGCTGATCATTTTGGATTGATCTTCGCAGCAATGGCTGGCTACAATCCCAGGGAGGCTGTACCATTCTGGCAAAGGATGGCGGCAGCAGCGGGAACCGGCAAACCACCGGAATTCCTGGCAACCCATCCTTCCGATGCTAATCGCATCGCACAACTGGAAGCGTATATGCCTGAAGCCTTAACTTATTATAAACCAGTGGGCAAATAAATTATTTATTATTACCTTATAAAAAACTCCATGATCCATGGAGTTTTTTTTGCTCAAAGCTTTTATCTGCCAAACATAAAGTGTAATTTCACCTGTTGAATCAGCGCTTCTTTCAATACCTAGCCCAAACCAGCATAACTGCCATACCCGGGAACCAGCCTAATAATCAGGGTCATTTTTAACATTAACTTCCTTGCTACCATGTCTTCAGAGTCATTATTGGAAAAATTACAATTGAAGGATGAAAGGAACCTGCTCATACAGGGACTACCATCATCCATTGAAAAGCAATTCATAAAATTGTCATTTGCAAAAAACGTAACGCCCTTGCTGAAAATAAGGAAGATCGATTTTGCTCTTGTATTTGCTGTGAGCCAGAAACAACTGCTGGCCATTTTAAATGACGTGGTGCCGGTACTGCAGCCCGAGGCCAAATTGTGGATCGCTTATCCAAAACTTACTTCAAAGATCGCCAGTGACCTTTGCAGGGATGACAGCTGGGGTGTCATCAACAGCTATGGCTATGAAAGCGTGAGAGCAATTGCACTCGACAACGTATGGAGCGCTATCAGGTTCAAAAAACCGATAGAAGGTGCAAAGAAGACAGCTAATTTTTGTTCCACAAATCCTGCACCCGGAGTGGATTATCAAAAGCGCACCATCCAGGTGCCGGGTGAGCTTCAGCAACTCTTTAATAAAAATAAACCCGCCGCTTCATTTTTTGATTCACTGGCTTTTACCCACAGGAGAGAATACGTGGAGTGGATCATTAGTGCAAAAAGAGAAGAAACAAAAAAACTCCGGCTGGAAACAACCATGGAAAAATTAAATGCCGGCAAAAAGAACTTTAATGAAAAGTAAGTGCTGTAAATTTATCTCCGGACCTTCTTCGCGTGAAAAATAAAAAACACATTGTAGTGCTTTCCGGCGCAGGCATCAGTGCCGAAAGTGGCTTAAAGACCTTTCGCGACAGCGATGGCCTGTGGATGGGCTATGACGTTTATGAAGTGGCATCCCCGCAGGGATGGTACAAAGATCCCCAACTTGTTTTAGACTTTTATAATGCACGGCGAAAAGACGTAGCAGCTGCATTACCCAATGCAGCACATATTGGATTGGCTGAACTGGAAAAGGATTTTGATGTAACGATCATCACACAAAATATCGATGACCTGCATGAAAGGGCGGGCTCATCAAACGTAATGCATTTGCACGGTGAGATATTCAAGATGCGCAGCGTTGATGATGAATATTCCATCTTTGACATACGCTGTGATATAAATCTGGGCGACAAGTCTAAAGATGGCGCACAACTTCGTCCGCATATTGTTTGGTTTGGAGAAGCCGTTCCCATGATGGAAAAAGCGGCAGCCGTTTTACATGATTGCGATTATTTTGTTGTGGTAGGAACTTCTTTACAGGTTTATCCCGCTGCATCGCTTTTATATTATGCGCCTGATCATCTACCAAAGTTCATCATCGACAAAAAGATCCCGGTAACAGAAAGACAAAATAATCTTCACCTGATAGAAAAGCCCGCAACAGAAGGAGTGGGGGAGTTGAGGAGGATTTTATCTGCTATTTAAATTTTTTTGAACCACATAGAAGCATAAGCAAACATAGTTCTATATGTATACCTATGTTCTTATGATTCTATGTGGTTCAAATATCATGAACTGTCTCTGTAAATCTTATCCCTGCATTTTCCAACTCAGCCAGCACAGGCTCATATATCTCTTTCACTGTAGGTATGTGCAATCCTTTAAGCTTGATGGTTTCATTTAAGATCAGTTTGGCAGCAATGCCTAATGGCAATCCAACGGTCTTCGCCATTGCAGTACGCAGGCTGTCTTCACCCTTTACTACGAGGCAGCTTTTTAAAACCTTATTTTTCCCATCTAGTATGTATTCAAATTCATGCAGCATAACGATCATGTCTTTATCAGCAGGATGCATGGCGAGTTTTGTTTCTGCAAGCCATTGTAAAATGTCTGCAGAATTTTTTGCCGTGGCAGGAACAGGAATATCATCAAATAACCCAAGCCATTCCAGCATCGACCTGTTATCATCATTCACAAAAGACAATATGGGTTCAGACCATTTTGAAAAGGTCAAACCATTAACAGCAATAATTTTTGTTTCGTTCGTAAGTCCTGCGTGCACAATTGCATTCCATCCTTTAAAGAAATCAACATGCCGAAGTGTGGTGCGGATAAAAGTAGCAGCGCCGGGCAATTTATAAGTGGGGATATAACTCAGCGAATCACGGTTGGGGTAAAATGCCAGGTCTGTTAAACCCTCGTAAACGATAGCATTGGAGCAATCAAAAAGCTCATGGTATTTTATCGTTTTTATTTCATTGTTCAATTTATATTCGGCGCCTGATTGTCCCGCCATAACAATATTGCGGGGGTTCCAGCTTATTTTATA
>DATHEH010000101.1:0-3801 GCA_035318685.1 Ferruginibacter sp. | reverse complement strand
AAAAAAAATAAATATTAATACTGCAACTGTTGATGATATGAAATCCCATCCTTATATCAGGTATAATCTTGCCAATGCAATTGTACAGTACCGTTTACAAAATGGCGTATATAAGTCGGTTTCAGATATAAAAAAAATTATGATTGTTGATGAAGGGTTATATAAAAAACTTTTTCCTTACCTAACCACCGAGTAAATTGATCCTGCACTAACAGTCGTTAGTACTCTTATTTTCTTTATTTTGCAGCTTCAACGATCGTTTTTTTATGGAGTTTTCAGAAAATGAAGTTACCATCCAGGTTGCCCAGGCTGCAAGGGTTTTTGCCCTGCAAAAAATAAGGCCTCACTTTATGGAATGGGATGAAAGCCAGGTATTTCCCGTACATATTTTTAAAGAAATGGGAAAGCTTGGGCTTATGGGCGTATTCGTACCTGAAGAATATGGGGGAGCGGGACTTGGTTACTTTGAATATAGCGCCGTTATACAGGAGATATCCAAAGTTTGTGGATCTATTGGCTTATCCCTTGCTGCGCATAATTCATTATGTACAGGACATATACTTTCTTTTGGAAATGAATCACAAAAAGAAAAATACCTTCCTAAGCTGGCAACTGCAGAATACATCGGGGCATGGGGGCTTACGGAAGCTAATACAGGGAGCGATGCAGGCAATATGAAAACAACTGCTGTAAAAGAGGGAAGCAACTGGCGTATCAACGGGACTAAGAACTGGATCACACATGGAAACAGCGGGGATGTTGCAGTTGTTGTTTGCCGTACAGGTGAACCCAGGGCAAGAAACAATTCTACTGCGTTTATTGTTGACCGTAATACTCCTGGTTTCAGTGCAGGGAAAAAAGAGAATAAGCTGGGCATGCGTGCCAGTGAGACATCTGAAATGATTTTTGAAAATTGTATCATTCCTGATAGCAATAGGTTGGGGGAGGTAGGAGAAGGTTTTAAGCAATCAATGAAAGTGCTGGATGGGGGCAGGATATCGATAGCCGCACTGGGACTTGGAATTGCAAAAGGAGCTTATGAGGCATCTGTGCAATATGCAAAAGAAAGGCACCAGTTTGATAAGCCTATTTCATCGTTCCAGGGAATAGCATTTAAGCTTGCTGATATGGCCACCAAGATTAATGCGGCAGAATTGCTTATAAACCATGCATGTGATCTTAAAATGAAAGGGTTGCCTATGACCAAGGAAGCGGCAATGGCTAAATATTATGCAAGCGAAATATCAGTAGAAATTAGTACTGATGCAGTACAGGTTTTTGGGGGTTACGGATACACAAAAGATTTTCCGGTAGAAAAATTTTACCGTGACAGCAAACTTTGTACTATCGGGGAAGGTACCAGTGAAATACAAAAGCTTGTGATAAGCAGGGAAATACTAAAATAACGATAACGGTCAAGTGCTTATTTTCCTTCGAACAGCTTATCAACTGCACCAGCCATCATTGGGAATTTGTATTTTACAAAATCTTTAATTGTTTCTATAGCTTTTTGTGCCTGTTCATCGCTGATTCCAGCTTTTTCTTTTAATTGATCTATGAGCTCCTGCATATTTTTTGTTTTTTTGGTTAATAATTAAACCAGGGCTTTCAGCTATCCCGTATCTTATCTCCTACTCCGTATCATACCTGTCAACCCTTTCAATTCCCGGCAATGCAAGAAGCTCATTTACGAGGCTGTCTAGTTCTTCCTTATCGTGCACAAAAACTTTTACATTGCCTTCAAATATACCCTCTTTGGCTTCAATGGTCATGGCTGAAATATTTACCCTTAGTTCCCCGCTTATCAGGTTGGTTATCTTATGAATCACGCCAACATCATCCAACCCGATGATCTTTAAACCTGTAAGGAATGATATCTCTTTGTTCTTTGCCCACTTTGTTTTTACTACCCGGTGCCCATAATTAGAGAGCAGCCGCGCTGCATTAGGGCAATTTGTGCGGTGAATTTTCAATCCTTCCCCCGTGGTTATGAATCCAAATACATCGTCTCCGGGAATCGGCTTACAGCAGTTGGCAAGTGTATACATAATCCGGTCGCTGCTTTCCCCGAATATGATGAGTTCGGCATCTTTCTTATTGGGTTGCTTTAAAGAAGGGTCATATTCAGGCTTTTCTTCAACAGGTTTTGCAATTTTTGGAGCATGCAGTTTATCGCCATGAACGGTGAATTCTTTTAATTCCTTCAGGTCTATTTTCTTTATTGCAATATCATACAGCAGGTCAAGGCTGGAGTTTAATTTATAAAATGCAGTGAGCTCTTCCAGATTACTATGATTCATTGCAGCGTTAATACCTTCCAGCTTTCGCTGCAAAATATATTTGCCTTCATCCGCAACCTTTCTTTTTTCTTCCTTCAGCGTATCCTTGATCTTTGTTTTGGCCTTACTGGTTACTACAAAGTTGAGCCATTCGCTATTAGGCTTTTGTTTTGCGCTTGTTATGATTTCGATCTGGTCACCACTTCTTAATTTATAGCTTATGGGTACCAGTTTGTGATTTACCTTGGCACCTATACAACGGCTACCCACTGCAGTATGTACTCCAAAAGCAAAGTCGAGTGCCGTTGCACCTATGGGTAACATCTTAACATCACCCTTAGGTGTATAGACATATATTTCTTCAGTTAAAAAGGAAGTTTTGAAATCCTGTAAAAAATCCAATGAATTACTTTCAGGGCTTCCCAGTGCTTCGCGGATCTGTTGAAACCATTTATCAAATCGGCTTTCGTCGTCTTTACCTTCTTTGTATTTCCAGTGTGCAGCCAGTCCTTTTTCCGCTATCTCGTTCATTCTTTTTGTCCGTATCTGTACTTCCACCCATTTCCCCTGGGGCCCCATTACTGTAGTATGCAATGCTTCATAACCATTGCTTTTCGGATTGCTTAGCCAGTCTCTTAAACGTTCCGGTGATGGGGTGTATTCGTCCGTTATTATGCTATAAACTTTCCAGCAAAACTCTTTTTCTTTTTCAGGAGAAACATCTACAATGATCCGGATCGCAAAAAGATCATACACTTCTTCAAATGAAACGCCTTTCTTTTTTATCTTATTCCATATGGAATGAATACTTTTTGGCCTTCCATATAACTCAAAAGAGAATCCCTGCTTATCGAGTTTATCTTTTAGGGGTCTTATAAAATCATTTATATACCTGGTGCGCTCTCTTTTAGTATCCTGTAGCTTTTGTGCAATGTATTTATATGTATCAGGCTCCATATACTTCATCGCGAGGTCTTCCATCTCGGTTTTGATATTATATAATCCCATCCGGTGCGCCAGGGGTGCATATACATATACTGTTTCTGAGGATATCTTAAGCTGCTTTTCCCTTTTCATACTATCCATTGTCCGCATATTATGAAGGCGGTCGGCGAGCTTTATAAGAATTACCCTTGGATCATCGGTAAGGGTCAGCAATATTTTTTTGAAATTTTCAGCCTGCTGGCTGCTGTTGGCATCCATCACGGAAGATATCTTGGTAAGGCCATCAACTATTTTAGCTATTTCTGGGCCGAATTCGCGCTGTATATCCTGGAGGGTTATATCAGTATCTTCTACTGTATCATGCATCAGGGCACAAATGGTGCTTCGGATGCCCAGCCCGATCTCTTCCACGCATATTTTTGCCACTGCAAGCGGGTGTAAAATATATGGTTCCCCGCTTTTGCGACGCATGGTTTTGTGAGCCTCTGCCGACATCTCAAAAGCCCTTCGAAGCAATTCCTTATCCCCCGGCTTTAATTTTTGCTTTAAAACACGTAATAACCCACGGTATTGCCTT
>DATHEH010000100.1:0-3540 GCA_035318685.1 Ferruginibacter sp. | reverse complement strand
GACGCACTTAAAATAGCGAAAGAACAGGACCTTGACCTGGTAGAGATTTCCCCCGGAGCAAATCCTCCTGTATGCAAGATCATCGATTACAATAAATTTTTGTACGACGAGAAGAAGAAGAAGAAAGAGATGAAAGCGAAGTCGAAGACCAGTGAGGTAAAAGAGATACGCTTTACACCCAATACCGATGACCATGATTTTGAATTCAAAGTGAAACACGCCGAAAAATTCTTAGGCGATGGCGACAAAGTAAAAGCGCATGTACAATTCAAGGGCCGTGCCATTATGTTCAAGGAAAGAGGCGAATTACTTTTATTGAAATTTGCTGACCGCTTAAAGGACGTTGGTGCACTGGAAGGCTTACCAAAAATGGAAGGGAAGAGAATGTTGGTGATGTTTGCACCAAAGGCCAAACTTTCAAAAAGAAAACAACAGGCCGCAGCGGAATAAACAGGCTAACGATATAAATCAAATTAAGAGGGAAGTTCTGGCTTCCCTTTTTTAATTTTGCATGTAAATAAGTTGTGAACGATAATTTGTGAATTTTATTTCGGTTACAAAAAAAGGTTCACAAGATCGTGGCTGGTTTATTAAAAATTAAAAATTCTGCCACAACAGACGTTAAATACCAGTCCCATATGGACACCAGTTTAAACAAATACATCAGTGAAACAGGCTTTTGCTCCCGCCGGGAGGCGGATAAGTACATTGAGCAGTGCCGGGTAACCATCAACGGCAAAGAAGCAACAAAGGGAAACAGGGTAAAGGAAAATGACGTTGTGTTGGTAGATGGGGAGCCCATCAAAAAAAAGCAGTCCGCAATATACCTGGCACTCCATAAACCAAAGGGCGTGACCTGTACCACCGACCTGAAGGATAAGACCAATATCATTGAATACGTGAATTATAAAACAAGGATATTCCCCATCGGGAGGCTGGACAAGCGTAGTGAAGGGCTTATCTTTTTGACCAATGACGGCGATATTGTAAATAAGATCCTTCGTGCGGGCAACCAACATGAAAAAGAATACGTCGTTACAGTAGACAAACCCCTTACGCTTGATTTTATAAATAAGATGCGCAGTGGCGTACGCATTTTAGGAACAGTTACGCAAAAATGTTTTGTCAAGCAGGAAGGGCCAAACCGTTTTAAGATCATACTCACCCAGGGACTTAACCGGCAGATCCGCCGCATGTGCGAGGCGCTGGGTTATAATGTGGAAAGCCTGAAGCGAACGCGGATAATGAACATGACATTGGGCGGCCTGGCGCCGGGCAAGTGGCGGTATTTCACCCCTGCTGAAATGGAAACTATAAATAAGATGCTCATCAATTCAAGTAAAACAGCAGATGGAAATGAGGGTATGGACGAATAATATGCTTAGGTTGATAATAATAATTTATGCGCTATCACTATGAATGACCTGGGTAAACGTGGGATGTTCTTCCTTGTTTTTTTATTTTGTTTTGATAACGATAAAATAAAAGCACAATCAGTTACCTTATATGTTTTCCCGCCGGCTCATCAATATCGCTGGAACCATCCGCATAGTTTACTGGTGAGCGCCGTCAAAAATTATTATTTCAGTTCAAAAAAGCCCCCGGTCAGGCTGGTGGGCCACCTGGTAATTGAATTAAAAAAAGACAGTACTTCAATTTTTACTGCCATTACCGATGATGATTTTACCGGTTTTAAACGAGATATCCTTAAAAACAAAATAGGGCTCGCTGTGCTTTTTAAACCGGAGCCCGGGCACCTGGAAAACGCTGATCAAATACAGGCAGAAATAAGATACCGTACCCGGGAATCCAAAGCTGCATTCATCAGTTTTAATATAAGTGATTCTGCTTACCGGTACCTTAAACTTTATATCGATTCCTTTAAGATAAAGGGCTATGATAAACTTTACAATGGCTTAAATGACCCAAGGGCAGGTAAGGGTAGTGGGTGTACAGCATTTGGTATAAGCTTTTTGGAACTGGTAAATGCACTAAGCCAGGAATACCGTGATGAATGGGCAATAAAAGTTAATGTACCGGAAAAGCTGATCGGCGATACGGTTGCCAAAAAGAAGGTCAGCCTCTGGCGCATTTTTTTTACATTCAGGTGGGCGGGGGGAAATAAACCATCCCGGCCGCTTAACTTATATGAACCTTACCTGGTCTACCGCTGGATAAATAAGGTTTGGGATAATGAGAAGGCTACCGGCGCTGGTAGATACCGGCTGAAAAAAATGGGCCGGGCTAAGGGCATTGAACGGGATTGCTGGTCATGTAGCCCACAATTTCCTATGTTTACGAGGTAAAATGGGTGAATATTACAAAACTTCGCCCCGAGCCCGCCAATTTTACCTGTTTTCCCTTATCTTTGCGGCCCGAAAAAGAAAACTCTCTTTTTCAGACATTTCCCACAAGGCTCAAAAAGTGTCCCGTCATTTCAGGACCGCCAGTAGGGAGTAACTAAAAACAGTTATGTAATGCCAAAGGTTAAAACCAACAGCAGCGCCAAGAAGCGCTTTAAAGTTACCGGTACAGGTAAGATCACTTTTCAAAAGGCTTTTAAACGTCACATCTTAACAAAAAAATCTACCAAGCGCAAGCGTGCTATGCGTAAGGATGGTGTTGTTAGTGATGCAAACATGCACTTTGTAAGAAGATTATTGGGACTCAAATAAGCCCACCGGAAAATTCAACTTTAACTTTCAAAAAAAATTAAGATATGCCACGTTCAGTAAATGCAGTAGCCAGCAGGGCCCGCCGCAAAAGAATATTAAAAGCAGCCAAAGGATATTATGGCAAGCGTAAGAATGTATACACCGTTGCCAAAAACGTAATGGAAAAAGGGTTAACATACAGCTATGTTGGCCGTAAATTAAAAAAGCGTGAATACCGCACTTTGTGGATAGCACGTATCAATGCAGCTGTGAGGGCAGAAGGAATGACCTACAGCCAGTTCATTAATAAAATATCAGCCAAAAATGTTGGATTAAACCGTAAGGTTCTTGCCGACCTGGCGATGAATGAGCCGGAAACGTTTAAGAAATTGATCGAGTCTGTAAAATAAAACAGCCTGTAAATTTTATACTGGCCGGGTGTGATGATTCATACCCGGTTTTTTTATGCCTGAAATTTCCACATTCTGTTACATTTGTAAAAAATTCCGGTAGTTACCGGGTCACCACGTTAAGCAGCATAGTAAATGGATAATACCTACAACGACCTCGTACACCAAACCTTTAATTTCCCCCAGGAAGATTTTAAAGTTAAGAACGAGTACCTGCAATACAACGACCTTGATATTAAAGCGCTGATCGATAAGTATGGTACGCCGTTAAAGCTCACCTACCTGCCCAAGATCGGTATGCAGATCAATAAGGCAAAAAAGATGTTCGCCAACGCTTTTAAAAAGCACAAGTATGAAGGGGAATACAATTACTGCTACTGCACAAAAAGTTCCCACTTTTCTTTTATCGTGGAGGAAGCCTTGAAGAATGAGATACACCTGGAAACAAGTTATGCCTATGATATCGACATCATAAA
>DATHEH010000099.1:0-5317 GCA_035318685.1 Ferruginibacter sp. | reverse complement strand
TGCTGCTAAGTGGTAAAATGAGGGCATTGATTGCGCTGGTATTCGGGGCGGTAATGGTAATATATTTAACAAGGGAGAACATAGCAGGCCGGCAACAGCACGCAGAAGTTTTCATAAGGCGGCAGCTATGGCTAATCCTTTTTGGTGTGATCAATGCCATCGTATTCCTATGGACACATGATATTTTATTTCACCTGGGGATAATGGGGATCCTGCTTTTTCCATTCGTACGGCTGCACTACAAGGCACTTTTTATAGCCGCTATTGTAACAACCTTCATTTATAGCGGTAAAAATTTCTGGCAGTATGCCGATAAGCAAAAGATGTACAGTAAGTACACAAAGGTTATCCAACTGGAAGAAAAGCATAAAAAAGATTCTGTTGCCAATACAGGCAAAGGAATCGTAAAAGCAAAAGACAGCCTGAACAGTATCCAAAAAAGAGATAAGAAAATGTGGGAAAGTTTACTGGAAGGGATGAAGCCCGACCTGAAAAAAGATGAAGGCGCCCGGAAAGCCATGCATAAAAAAGAGTACGGAAAGATATGGAACCATCTCCTGCCCGCTGCACAATCAAGAGAGGCCCAATGGACCTACCAGTTGGGGATCTGGGACCTTGCCAGCATGATATTCCTGGGAATGGCATTATTTAAGACAGGCTTTTTCTCCCATCGTTATTCAAAAAATATTTACCTGCTCATTGGGGTTGCAGGATTTGTAGCCGGCTTATTGTTAAGCTGGTACCGGCTCCATTACCAGCACGTACAATTAGTGGATTTTACAAAATATATAATAGGCAATGCATTCCCTCCCAATATATTTTTCCCCTTTGAAAGAGCGTTTATGGCTTTGGGTTATACGGGGTTATTGTTATTTATTCTAAAGACAGGCTTTGCCCACCGGCTATGGAAAGCATTCGCATGCGTGGGGAAACTGTCGCTCACCAATTACCTTTTGCAATCCATCATTTGCACCATTTTCTTTTATGGATACGGGATGGGATATTATGGCAGGTTATCACAGTTCCAGTTATATGTGGTGGCAACGGAGATAATTATAATTCAATTAATATTCAGTGTGCTATGGCTCCGGTATTATAATATAGGTCCTGCAGAATGGCTGTTGCGGCGACTGAGTTATGGAAAAGGGCAGCCCGCTATTTCAACAAAGGATACAGGAACTACTCCTGCTTCAACCATCCTCTTATAAAATATAAACCATTCAAATGGACACACCCATGTCATATAATACCGGATCGCAGGAATCTTTTGCCAGGCCGGTATTAGCTGAAGAGCGTATTAAAACGATTGACATCATTCGCGGGGTAGCCCTGCTGGGAATATTAATGATGAACATCCCTGGCTTTGGTTTTGAATGGTCGCGTAATTACTGGTTACTGCGGGGGCCGCATAGCGGCGCCGATTTTTATACCCTGGAAACGATCAGTGTGTTTTTTGAAGGAACCATGCGGGGCTTATTCTCCATGCTCTTCGGTGCGGGAATGATCCTTTTTACCATGAATAAAAAAGAAACACCGGGTTCTGCCACGGTGGTGGAATTATATTACCGGCGTTTACTCTGGCTCGTTTTATTTGGTATCCTCAATGCATACGTGCTTTTATGGTTCGGTGATATATTATATTTCTATGGTCTTTGCGGGATGGTATTATATCCATTTCGCAAGGCTGCCGCAAAATGGCTTTTAGTCCTGGGCATTGCATGTATTTGCATAGGTATGCTCAAACAGTATTTATCCTATAAGGAGGAAAGGCAGGTAAGGCTGGATTACGTGGAAGCAGTGGCGGCTAAAAAGGAAGGAAAAAAATTAACCGATGAACAAAAGGGAGCAAAAACCGCCTGGATGGAACGGGAGAAGTGGAAACCTGATTCCGTATGGGTCAATTACAGGGTAAATAAAATACAGCACGGAAGCTATCCTCAAATTTTCAACTTTTTTTCACCCTGGAATGCTGATGGTGAAACATGGGGATTTTATCACTGGTTGTTCTGGGATGGACTGGCTATGATGTTTATCGGGATGGCGCTGTTCCGAACGGGCTTTTTCTCCAACAAACTTTCTACCTCCACTTATTTAATGTGCCTGCTTGCGGGTTATGGTATAGGGATAACGGTAGGCTGGATCATTTTTAAAAAGGGAGATTTAGGACAGGTTAACCTGGCGGCCTACCTTGACCGTTACCGGGTAAATCATGCCTTATTATACGACATTAAAAGGGTTTTTCTTTCGGTGGGGCATGCAAGCCTGATCTTACTGGTATTCCGCAGCAGGATTGTTCCATGGCTGATGAAAGCGCTTTCTAATGTGGGGCAAATGGCCTTTTCAAATTACCTGATGCAAAGTATCATATGCACCCTATATTTTTATGGCTATGGATTTGGAAATTATGACCACCTGCGGTATCACCAGTTATATTATGTAGTGTTTGCCGTGTGGATCTTCCAGCTTATTTTTTCGTCTATATGGTTACGTTATTTCCGCTTTGGCCCGTTTGAATGGTTATGGAGGTCGCTTACTTACTGGAAGATGCAGCCGATGAAGAAATAAGTCAAAAGGCAAAAGACAAAAGTTTGGAGTTCGTTAAATTTAAAACGACTCTTATTTGAGAAGTCAAAAGGCAAAAGACAAAAGTCAAAAGTTTGGAGCTCGTTTAATTTAAAACGTCTTTTATTTAAGAAGTCAAAAGGTAAAACCCAAAAGTCAAAAGTTTTGAGCACGTTTATATAGGTTCCTCAAAATCCTAATAACCTGCATTTACTTTTTGACTTTTGGGTTTTGCCTTTTACCTTTATTTTATCTCCTACATTGTTTTTGTCTTCTCCTTTAAAATATTCCCGTTTGGATCTACCAGCATTTTCACTTTTGTATTGCCGTTTTTAAGCTCTACCTGGTATGCTGTCCGGTCTTTCCAGTATTCCATATTTGCGGAAGAAACGGTATAACCGGGATATTTGGAAGAGATCAACGTATTAACGGCCGGTGGCAATGAATTATAATCCCTAACCATGTAGGTGCTACCTATCCATGTACCATCTGTATCATACCATGCATAATAATCATTATCATCCACCCTATAAGTTACAACATAGTCCCTGTCATCCATTACCGGCCAGTCTGTTAAAGACCATTCAATGGGTATGGAATTCTCATTGTACATCTTCCATTGTACATTGGTGGCGGTGGGATACCTGGTCACGAAGGCCGTTTGAGTAGTGGCAGGAACGGTTACCGTAGTAGTAGTTACCAAGGTGTTGTCTGTTGTCGCATTGTCCACAGATGTTGTGATCCCGCTTGGAGTATCACAGCTGGCAAGCATAAAACCTGCTGCCAGTATAGCAAAATATTTTTTCATAAAAATTGATTTTTATGGTTAAGAAATTGGATAAAATCCTTGTCACTTTTTATGCCGCCAAGACGGTGCCAGAACAGTATTTTTTTCTATTTCAATGAAAATCAATGCACCCGTATTGCGGAAAAAATTACCGGGAAAAAGTAACCGCGATTTTCCGGGATACGATATACGGGATAGGGGTAAGGGATGGGGAATGATTAGGCCAAAAAAGTTTAGTTTTATACTTCTTCGTCTAAAACCTTGCCTGTCCGCAGGCAGGAACTAAACATTCTCAATGATTGATCACATAAAAACAATTCTTGCACGGGACCTGGATAGGCTCCAGGCAGAGATCATGCGATACAGCGATGAGCAAAAGATCTGGCAAATACAAAATGGGATTGCCAATTCAGCAGGTAACCTATGCCTGCACCTGGTGGGAAATCTTAATCATTTTATCGGTGCACAATTGGGAAGTACCGGTTATGTGCGACATAGGGAAGTGGAGTTCTCCTCAAAAAATATTTCAAGAGCAGAGTTGATTAATGCTATCAGGGATACGGCAGCAATGATCCATACAACACTGGATGCAATGAAGGAGGATGACTTTACAAAAGAATATCCCATAGAAGTATTGGAGAAACGTACAACAACCGGTTTTTTTTTATTACATCTTGCTTCACACTTCGGTTACCATTTGGGGCAGGTGAATTATCACCGGAGGTTGATTGATGTATGATGTATTATTTATAACATACTCTTCATAATATTTTAATTTCCCCTTTCATTCCACGCTTCTTTCAGTTTGCACCTATCCGGTTCCTGTTTCTTTTGGAACAACCTTTGCATTCTTTCCCCTGTTATCTACATTTAACTAAAAAAAGTAATATGAAAAAGATCATGGCAATTGCAATTATAGCAGCATCTATGGCTGCCTGCAATACACAGGATAAAAGCACCACAACAGTTGAAGGAATGGATTCTACAGCCACCGTTTCAGGGGATACAGCCAGGTTTGTGAATACTAATGTAACCTATATTCCGGGGGAAGGTGATGTAATGTACCGCGAGAGGAAAGTAGTGGTTTGGAAAAATGGGCAATGGGTAGATGCTGACGGCGATGTAACGTTGGAAAATGGTATTGTAGTGAGTAAAAACGGGGAAGTAAGGAGGGGAGACGATGTGGTAGTATTGGAAGAAGGTGTAACCGTAAACAGGTCAGGCAATTTTTTTGATAAAACAGGAAATGCCATAGACGATGCATGGGATGCCACTAAAAAAGGAGTAGGTAAGGCAGCTGATGCAACCAAAAAAGGAGTGACCAAGGCTGCGCAAGCGGTTAAAAAAGCCGGGGAAAAAGTTGGGGAAAAAGCGAAGGAAATAGTACATTAAGGAACGTTGATTTGTTGATGCGTTGATAGAAAAGAATAATAAGAGCGCCGGTCTGTAGTGACCGGTGCTTTTGCTATGGGCTAAAACTAATACAATTGGCAGTTGACCAAAACCAGAACAAAATATTTATCATCCCTTAAAAAAATGGTATAAAACTTGTATTTTTTATCATGACGTCTTTATAAGATTAGTAGAAGATCCTGGAATATTTATTTCTTCAGCTAATTATACATACTACTAGTTAGTAGTGCCCTGCCAATACATAGATCAAATGATAGCTTCAGAGTACCCGAAGCAACGATAAATATAGGTTAATCCGTACCCTATATTCCAAAGGCAATACCCGGCGTACCAAGTGCGCCGGGAGCATTGCCCTTTCTTTTTATAAGTACATACAATTCTACTTTAGTATTTCGTACCTAACGTATTGATGACACCACTATCTTTTAGGGATTTAACTTTTTGAAAAGTTATTTAACAGCTAACGGGCACGATAAACTGCCAAAAACGAACGATTTTTGCAATATAATAATTAAATAAATTTACTATGAAAAATATATTGGTTTTAATCATAAC
>DATHEH010000098.1:0-8146 GCA_035318685.1 Ferruginibacter sp. | reverse complement strand
GCTTTCCAAACTCACCTAATGAGAAAAAACCTACCATGGGTTTATTCCATGTTGCTGCCAATCCTTCTATTTCTGTTGAGATCATTGGTCCCAGTGAGCCCAGCCTGCCCACGCAGGAAAAAACGATCAATGCATCCACATCCGGCATATCGTTTTCTTTTATTGTTCTTGCACTTTCAACAACCGTATCTATCACGTCAAAATCCGGTGGCGGCGAAAAACGAAATCTGTCAGCTTCTTTCACCTCTCCTCCTACCAATATAGATTGATCGGCTGTGTTCCAGATTAACACCGGTCTCATGATAGGGGTTCCTGATGCCCTTTGAAATTGTAAAGGATAGCCTGCATCCAGGGGAACGAGTCCTTTCGCCAGTTTATTGAAAGTAACTATTTCATTTCCCAAAAATTTCTGGACCACTGCCATGGCAGGTTCATCATCGATGGTATAAACCCAGGAACCATCGTTCTTTGTAATTTTTTTCTCTGTTCCTGCAGGTTTCCATCCTGAAACAGCCATACCACTTAGTGCAATTTTATCCTGGTCAATAATGAGTGCAAGCAAGGCGCCGGCACAGGATGAATTATTGGTAAATACAATGCCGCTAAAATCAACGGGGTTACCGGCTACACCGCCCATGACAGTAACTTCCTGGCCTGCTGTATCTGTCAGTCCGGTGATCAGATCTTCGCCCGACATGCGGATATCAGCAGAAGAGATGATGAACCCGGGATTTTTAAACGCCTGCGATCCGATCTCACCAACCTGCCGGGCTGCTTCGTAAGCAGAAATTGTCTCATAATCTTTTAATGCTATTTTAAAATAAGCTCCGGGAATATCTAATAATAAAACAACGATATCATCTGGTTCCATTCCCTGCTCGGTGAATTTTTCAGAGGTGCTGACACCGAAGATGGCAATTCCCTCTTCAGTCAGCATGGTACGTATGGCTTCTGCATTTTCAATGGTAGTGAGGAAAACAAGGGCAAGGCTAGGATGGTATCCATCCTTCTTACTTTCAGCCAATGCCACTTGAATTGCTGATGGTGATCTGCCTTTGATCGATTTAGCTTTCATTCTTAAATTTTATTCCGAAATAAATCAAATATCATTTGGAAGGTGGTGGCGGCGGCATCAACCCCAATTGCGTCATGAATTCCATGTTATCGAAGAAATCCCTTTCTTCTGCAATTTTTCCATTGCTCATACGAACCAATGTAACGCCGTCAAGGCTCACTGCCTTACCTGTTGCAGGAATACCGAAGAAATCACCTGTGTGTGTTCCCTTAAAGTTCCAATGCTTTACCAGCTTATCCCCCTGGCCGAACACATCTTTGATGGTGAAAGTTATTTTCGAAAAACCGGTAAGGAAGTTAGCATAGTAGGCTCTTGAACTGTCAATACCAACAATATCTGCCGGGCTCACATGCATCACCACATCCTTGGTGAAATTGGAATCATTGAACATGTCCAGTTTTCCTTTGTTCATGATCTCGTCCCATGTGTGTGTGTATGCTTTGATATTGGCTTCAACGGGGTCGGCTTTTGCAGGCTCTGTTTTTTCAGCCGGATTGCAGCTTAAAGCCATGAAAATTATAGACAGGAAAGACAATACAATAACAAAAGATCCGCGCATTGATGTGTGTTGCTTCATTGTTGGGGTTTTATGATGAAAATTATTTTTATGTTTGAAGGATATGAACATAAAGGGATCACCGGTTTGAAACCCTGTCCGTCCGACAGGCGGGCGTGAATCATGCTTTGCCGCAAAGCGCATTGAATTTTGAGGGGAGAATTCCCCTTGACCGACCTTGCCTGCATACAGTTGTTTTGGTTATGATCATTTCAAGGGGTAGCAGGAACGGTAATAATCAATGGAAATTAATTATAAAATCTGATATATAATCATAAAGCGGGCACATAACCCTAATAATTTAAGGGAGTTACGCCTTTACGACGTACCGGCAACAAAAAATCCCCCTGCATTCCTGCAAGGGGATCTCTTATAGAACCACGAAAGGATTATTATCCCAGTGGTCGTCATTTTTAGGTCGTATTAATTTTTTGATGTAACAATACAAATGCTTCAACCTTACTTTCATAGGTTTCTTCATTTTAATGTTAAACAATAAGTATAAAGAACTTAAAATATCAAACGTCATTCAACGAATGAAAAGGCTTAAACGTTTGTAACGGTTAATATCCTCCCATTCCACCCATATCAGGCGCACCATGACTGTGTGGTTCTTCTTTTTTAGGTTTGTCAGCGATCACACACTCGGTGGTCAGCATCATACCTGCAATTGAAGCTGCATTTTCCAGCGCCACACGGGTCACTTTTGTTGGGTCAATAACACCGGCCTTCAGCAGGTTCTCGTATTTTTCAGAACGGGCATTAAAACCAAAATCGCCCTTGCCTTCTTTGATCTTATTTACAACAACACTTCCTTCGTATCCTGCGTTCTCTACGATCGTGCGCAAAGGTTCTTCAACCGCACGGCGAACAATAGCAATACCTGTTGTTTCATCTTCGTTGATGCCGGTCATTTTTGCCAATACGTCGCTTGCACGTACATAAGCAACACCCCCGCCCGGTACAATACCTTCTTCTACCGCGGCCCTTGTAGCGTGTAATGCATCATCAACACGGTCTTTCTTTTCCTTCATCTCAATTTCAGTAGCGGCACCGATATATAGAACCGCAACACCTCCGGCTAATTTGGCCAGGCGCTCCTGTAATTTTTCTTTATCGTAATCAGAAGTTGTTGTTTCAACCTGTGCTTTTAACTGGTTAACCCTTGCAGTGATGTCTTTCTTTGCTCCTTTACCACCAACGATGGTTGTATTGTCTTTATCGATAGTTATGCTTTCTGCAGTACCTAAATAAGTAAGGTCTGCATTCTCTAATTTAAAACCCTGCTCTTCGCTTACAACGATACCGGCAGTTAAGATGGCGATGTCCTGTAACATTTCTTTTCTCCTGTCGCCAAAACCCGGTGCTTTTACTGCAGCCACTTTAATGGTACCGCGTAATTTATTTACAACCAGTGTAGCCAGTGCTTCACCATCCAGGTCTTCAGCAATGATCACCAAAGGACGACCTGTTTGTGCAACTTTTTCGAGGATGTGGAGGATATCTTTCATCGTAGATATCTTCTTATCGTAAATCAAGATGTAAGGATTGCTTAGTTCAGCCATCATTTTTTCGCTGTTGGTCACGAAGTATGGAGAGATATAACCGCGGTCGAACTGCATACCTTCTACCACGTCAACCGTAGTATCAGTACCCTTAGCTTCTTCAACAGTGATAACACCTTCTTTGCCCACCTTTGCCATTGCCTGTGCGATCAAAGCACCAATAGCCACATCATTATTTGCAGAGATAGAAGCTACCTGTTCGATCTTTTTATTATCGTTACCAACTGTTTGAGACTGTTTCTTCAGGTTGTCAACAATGGCAGTAACTGCTTTGTCGATACCACGCTTAAGGTCCATCGGGTTTGCACCTGCTGCTACGTTCTTCAAACCTTCGCTGATGATCGCCTGTGCAAGCACGGTTGCTGTAGTAGTACCATCACCCGCAACATCTGCGGTTTTGGAAGCTACCTCTTTAACCATTTGTGCGCCCATATTTTCGATCGGGTCTTCCAGCTCAATTTCTTTGGCAACGGTAACACCGTCTTTTGTAACCATTGGTGCACCAAACTTACGTTCGATCACCACGTTGCGGCCTTTGGGGCCAAGGGTAACTTTTACAGCGTCAGCCATAGTGTCAACGCCTTTTTTCATTTTATTCCTTGCTTCAATATCGAAGAATATCATTTTAGACATAATAGTATGAGTTTGTTTTTTGTTAATTAAAATTTTATTTTCATACCGGATACCTGATCCTGGGTAAAACACTTCAAATTACCAGGCGCTTATCCGGTATCGGGAAACCAGTATCGGTTTTAATATTACCCCACCTTCATCAAAATATCAGAAGAGCGCATCATCAACAGGTCTTCGCCTTCCAAAGTGATCTCTGTACCGGCGTATTTACCATATAATACAACGTCACCAACTTTTTGCTTAACAGGAATGATATTCCCCGTTTGCTCAGCATATTTTCCGGGTCCAACTGCTACAACAGTTCCTTTTTGAGGTTTTTCTTTAGCAGTATCCGGGATAATAATACCACCTGCTGTCTTTGTTTCAGCAGCAGCGGATTTTACGAGTACTCTATCATCGTATAACTCGTAATTAGCAACTTTTTTGGCCATAAGTCTATGTTTTGATTTTGTTTAAAAATTATAATGTCCGTTTTTTTAACGGGTGGCAAAGGTACAGCGATTTTTGTACCAATAAAATTAAATAGAACTTATGTCAGGAAACGGCGGGGACTGGCAGGCCGGGTATGTTTAAAACGGACAATTTTTCACAAAGGGCAGTAATACAGCCATTATCTTTCAAACCCTTGTGATAATCCCTTAAATTTGCAAGTTCAAATAAAAGCTCTTTACGGCATGATCAGCAGAAGAAATATCCGGGTGAAAGTGATGCAGACCTTATACAGCATCGACAGCATGAGCGGAGAAGTGAAACCCGGCGAAGCGGTTACTATCCTTACCAAAAAGATTGAACAAAGCAGGCAATTGTTTACCTACCTGGTATATTTTATTACCGAAGTGGCCCGGTATTCCGAAACTGATGCCCGGCAAAAGGCCTCCAAGCACCTTCCCACAACAGAAGACCTCAACATCAACACCAAGATCGCGGGTAATGAACTATTGTGGAAAGTAGTAGAGGAACCCACATTCAAAGCTGCTGTGGCAGAGTTCAAACCGGAACATACCATTGATAAGGAACTGCTGAAAAAGATCTATGTGCAACTGGCCGCCTCGCCGGAATACACCGAATATACAGGGCAGCAAAGCCGCAATAAAAGATCGGAAAAAGAAATGCTCGAATTCATCTTCAGTACGCTGATGTTACCGAACGAAGACATCATCACCCACCTGGAAGAAAATTTTATTCACTGGGATGACGACGCGGAAATGATGAACCAGCTGGTGCTTAATTTTTTACAAAAACCCGCCAATACCAATTTCGGGGAAATACTCAGCAAGGAAAAATGGGAATTCGCTAAAACCCTGGTGCAAACCGTGCTGGATAAGAAAGAGGTTTTCATGGAACTGATAAAGCCCAAATTAAAGAACTGGGATGCTGAAAGGATAGCAGCCCTGGACCTTATCATCCTGCAGATGGGTGTTTGTGAATTCCTGTATTTCGAGACCATCCCAACCAAGGTTACCATTAATGAATACATCGACCTGGCCAAGGAATACAGTACGGTACAAAGCGGGCAGTTCGTTAACGGCCTGCTCGATAATATTCATAAGGAACTGACCGCGGAAAATAAGATCCAGAAGAAAAATTTTAAGAACAGTACTTTATAAGAAAGGTTTAGAGGTTTAGAGGTTTAGAGGTTTAGAAAAGCCTTGGAAGCCTAAGACTTCAGGGCTAAACTTCTAAACATTCTAAACAGAACCTAATTATCTTTGCAAAAAAAAGGAATGAAAAAATATCTTTTGTTTTTATTGGTGACAGCTGGCCTTCTCTCCTGTGATGTACGCCGGAAAGATAAAATAGCTGATGATGCATCAAAACAAAATGAACTTGCATTAAAAGAAACAACCACCGTGGAGATCATTGATTCGGTCTATAATTTTGGAAAGGTAAGCGACGGTGAAAAAGTAGAATACAATTTCCGTTTTAAGAATTCGGGTAAGAAGCCACTGGTGATCATCAATGCCACGGCCAGTTGCGGCTGTACCGTACCGCAAAAACCGGAGAAACCCATAATGCCGGGAGAAATGGGATTCATTAAAGCGATATTCGACAGTAAGGGTAGGGTTGGTGAAGTGCATAAGACGATCAATGTGAGTTCCAATGCCAACCCGGGTTTTCCGGAATTGGTACTTTTAGGCGAAGTGACGGGCAACCATTAATATCTTTAAAAATAAGTACCAGGTTTTTTAACAAATAAACAAACAACATGCAACTATTAAGTATCTTTTTGATGATGGATCCACAGGGAAAAGGTGGAAGCAGCAGCACTTTAATTATGATGGGACTGATGATCCTTGTATTCTGGTTATTCATGATCAGGCCCCAGGCAAAAAAGGCAAAAAAACAAAAGGAGTTCATCAACAACCTGCAAAAGGGCGATAAGATAGTAACCATTGCCGGCATACATGGCACCATCAATAAAGTAAATGATGATGGCACATTAATGCTGGAGACCAGTCCGGGTAGTTATATCAAGATTGAACGAAGTGCTTTAAGTATGGAGTGGACGGCCAATGTGAATAAGCCTGCTACAGAAGTAAAGAAATAATCGCAGATCGCACTGAACAACCGATCACGCAGATTAGTACATCATATTCCGGAATTGAAGATTAACTTCGGTTCCGGATTTTTATTATAGTTCCTGGATCATAGCTAATAGTTCATAGTATGAACCTTGAGCTATTCGCCATGAACCATGAACCATCAACTATGCTTAAAATAGGCATCACAGGCGGTATCGGCAGCGGCAAAAGCACGGCAGCAAAAGTGTTTGAAGTGCTGGACATCCCTGTGTATTATGCCGATGAAACAGCAAAGCGGCTGATGAATGAGGATAAGCAGTTAAAAGAAAAGATACAGCAGCAATTTGGAAAAGATACTTATACCAACGGGGAACTAAACCGTAAACAACTTGCCTCCATTGTTTTTAACGCACCTGAAAAGCTCGAAGCGCTCAATGCACTCGTTCATCCCGCAACCTTAGCGGATGCCGCACACTGGATGAAAAAACAGCATTCTCCTTATGCGATAAAAGAAGCCGCACTCATCTTTGAAAGTGGCGCACAGGAAGATCTTGATCACGTGATAGGTGTTTATGCTCCTGCCCCACTCCGCGTCCTCCGTGCAATGCAAAGAGATAATATTACCCGTGAGCAGGTGATAGCCAGGATGGACAAGCAAATAGATGAAGAAATAAAAATGCGGCTTTGTGATTTTGTAATAAAGAATGATGAACAGGAAATGCTGCTGCCGCAGATACTTGCACTGCATGAAAAATTGTTAGCGCTTTCAAAACAATATTGACGATTTTGAAAGACAAGAAATTTTAATATTTAAAGACTTCTAAACCTAAGGGTGCTAGCCCCTCTCCTTTGGAGAGGGTTGGGGTGAGGTCAAAAAATAATACGATGGAAAAAGTAAATCTTGCTGAAAAATTCTCCCTTTTCCATGATCACTGCAACCCACGGATCATTGGTGAATTGAACGGCCAGCACGTAAAAGCCGTAAAACTTAAGGGAGAATTTGTATGGCATAGCCACGAACACGAGGATGAATTATTCCTGGTAGTAAAAGGCAGGTTCAACATGGAACTGCGGGATAAAACCGTTGAGATCAATGAAGGCGAATTCTTTATTGTACCACGTGGTGTTGAGCACAAACCTGTGGCACAGGAAGAAGTGCAGATACTTTTATTTGAGCCGGCAACTACGTTGAACACAGGTGATGTACAGAATGAGTTGACGAAAAATGTATTGGAAAGATTGTAAATAAGTACTTCTTCCTCGTCTCCGGCCAGCAGGCGTTGGTCCTGAGTCTCCAACTCACCAATTCTTTCGTAACTTAATACCATGAAAATCTTTTCCGCTGCTCAAATAAAAAAATGGGATGCATTCACCATTGCCAACGAGCCCATTGCTTCCATTGACCTGATGGAAAGGGCTGCCACAGCCTGCTCCAACTGGCTGATCGGAAAAATTTTCGGGCATTATCATTTTCATGTTTTTTGCGGGAAGGGTAATAACGGCGGGGATGGACTTGCCATTGCAAGGCTATTGATCGGACATAAATGTAAAGTATCTGTTTACATCCTTGAGTTTGGTAAGGTTGGTACGGATGATTTTCAAACCAACCTGGAAAGACTGCATGAAGTAAGTACCGATATTCATTTCATACAATCGGAAGATTTTTTTCCAGCGATCACAAAAGACCAAATGGTCATCGATGCACTCTTCGGCAATGGCCTGAACAACCCGTTGGAAGGAATAAGTGCAGCATTGGTGGATCATATCAACCTGTCCGCTGCCCAGGTAATTGCCG
>DATHEH010000097.1:0-9117 GCA_035318685.1 Ferruginibacter sp. | reverse complement strand
CAGGGCGACCGTTAAAGCTGAATCTGTATTTTATAACACCAAAAAAATATTGGGTTTTCGTTTTGCACCATTTGTCTTTGGGGATATGAGTCTTCTTAAACCGGTAAAGATGGGCCTCGGGCAAAGTGACCTGTATAGTGCTGTAGGAGGTGGGGTGCGTACCCGTAACGAGAACCTGGTGTTTGGCACCATTGAATTGCGGGGGTATTATTTTCCGCGTACAAATGCTGATATGAAAGAATGGAAAGTGGAAGTAAAAAGCAGCATCCGCTTCAGGTACAGAAGCAGTTTTATAAAGCGCCCGGATTTTATCGCCAATAATTAACAGGGTCATTCCAAAGAAGACCTGAGTAAAATTATTTATACATGGCTTACATCAGGTCCAGTGCCTTGGCTAAAAAGGTAGTATTGAAAGGCAATACCATAGAGCAATAGGAGCCAATGGGAGAATATAATACAACAAAAAAAGCAGCAACAGAAATTAAAAATAATACCCAGTACAGGCCTGTTTTCTTCTTGGTTGTTTCCATTTTAATTATTTTTGCAAATATAAGGTAGAACTATTTATCTGCTTCTTTTTATTATCATGATTGCATAAATTTTCTGTAAAGGGTTTATATTGCCGTTTCTTAACAAAAATGCTGGATGCTGTTACACTTTTATTTACGTTTTTCTACTGAGTTCGGGCAAACCATTTTTGTTACCGGCAATGCCAATGAATTGGGAAACGATGATCTCTCGGAAGCTTTTCCCCTGCAATACCTGAATGACCAGCTATGGCACGCATCGGTGAATGTGGAAACAACCGATGATACCGTACCTGTTACTTATAAATATATTGTCCGCAATGATAAAGGCACCGAAATGGTGGAATTTGGAGATGACCGCATCATTGAACCGGAAAAGATCAAAAGCCGTGACATTGTACTTATCGATACCTGGAATTATACCGGCACTGTCGAAAATACATTTTTTACTTCTGCATTCCAGGACGTACTGTTAAGAAGCAAAAAGCTAAAGACCGTTGAGTCAACACCTGTGAAAAATATTAAGACCTATTCACACGAGTTCAGGGTAAAAGCCCCCTTGCTGAAAGAAAATGAGGTTCTCTGCATTGGTGGTTCTGCCACAGCGCTAAAGAACTGGGATACCGAAAACCCTTTATTGCTTACAAGGAATGGCAACTGGTGGACCACCAGGGTGAAGCTTTCAAAAGAAAGTTTTCCCATCACTTATAAATATGGCAGCTACGACCGTAAGCACAAAAAATTTCTAAAATTCGAGGAAGGAAATAACCGGATGTTACTGGCCGATGCAACCGGTAAGCGGTTCACTATTGTACACGATGGATTTGCTGACTTGCAGAAGCCGGGATGGAAGGGCGCAGGAGTTGCTATTCCTGTCTTTAGCCTGCGCAGTAAAAAAAGTTTTGGTACCGGTGAATTCAATGACCTGAAATTACTGGTGGATTGGGCAGAGGGTACCGGGATACGCATGATACAATTGTTACCCGTGAATGATACCACGGCCACACATACCGAAAAGGATTCTTATCCTTACTCTGCCATTTCAGCTTTTGCATTGCACCCGCTCTTTCTTAATCTCGAGGAAGTGGCAGGCTTAGCGCATGCGCACATCATAAAACCGCTGGCTAAAAAGAAAAGCCATTTGAATAGCCTGCCTGACGTGGATTATGAGCAGGTGATGCAATTCAAGATCTCGGCCATCAAAGAATTATACCAGCTGCAAAAAGATACAATAAAAGACAACTTCGAGTATTTTAAATTTTTTGAGCTCAACCGTCACTGGCTGGTACCTTACGCGGCTTTTTCGTATTTGCGTGACAAGTATGGCACTGCTGAATTCAGTGAATGGAAAAGTAATCCGGTATATAATGAGAATGCGATACAACGGCTGGTGAGCCCGTCACAAAAACACTATGATGATATTGCTTTGCATTATTTCAGCCAGTATCATTTACACCTGCAACTGAAAGCTGCAACGGGATATGCGCATAAAAAAGGGATCGTCATCAAAGGAGATATACCCATTGGTATTTGTCGCAGCAGCGTTGATGCCTGGATGGAACCATCCCTGTACCATATGGACCAGCAGGCCGGTGCGCCGCCGGATGATTTTTCGGTAAAGGGGCAGAACTGGGGTTTCCCTACCTATAACTGGAGCAAGATGCAGGAAGACCATTTTACCTGGTGGCGGAAACGCTTTGAGCAGATGAGTAATTATTTTGATGCTTTCCGGATAGATCATATTTTGGGTTTCTTCCGCATCTGGAGCATCCCCGCGGATGAAGTGGAAGGGATCATGGGAAGATTTGTTCCGGCTATTCCCGTTTCGATAAATGAATTCTTTGAAAAGAGGATCAGCTTTGATGTGCACCGGTACACAAAGCCTTATTATAACGATGCTATATTGGAACAACTTTTTGGCGATGAGCTGGCATCCGTAAAGGAAACTTTTCTTGATGAAGATGGATTGAAGGAAGCGTTCAATACCCAGGGAAAAGTAGCGCACTATTTTGCATCGCATCCTGAGCATTGTGCTAAAGCCAAACAGGGTTTGTTTGACCTTATCAGCAATGTTATCTTATTTGAAGAAAAAGATTCAAGCGGGCAGAAATTCCATTTCCGCATTTCGATGGAGGAGAGTTCTTCTTTCCAAAACCTCGATGAACATTCAAAGCGGCAGTTAAAAGAACTTTATATCAATTACTTCTATTACCGGCAGGAAGAGCTGTGGAAAAAAGAAGCCATGAATAAACTACCCGGCCTGAAGCGCAATACCAATATGCTGGTTTGCGGCGAAGACCTTGGCATGGTACCGCATTGCGTACCTGAAGTGATGGAGCAACTGGGCATACTTAGCCTGGAGATACAACGCATGCCTAAAAAAACAGGAACCGAATTCTTTCATCCCAGCGATGCGCCTTACCTGAGCGTGGTATCACCTTCAACACATGATATGAGTACCATACGTGGCTGGTGGCAAGAAGATGCGGCAAAAACACAACGCTTTTATACTAAGCTCATGGGACATGCGGACAAGGCCCCTGCACAGTGTGAGCCATGGATCAATAAAGAGATCGTGCTACAGCATTTTTATTCGCCTGCCATGTGGAGTATCTTTCAATTACAGGACCTACTGGGCATGAGTGCGGAGATGCGCCGCGAAGATCCAAATGAAGAAAGGATCAACCAGCCTTCAGATCCAAATCATCTTTGGAATTACCGTATGCACATTAACCTGGAAGATCTTTTAAAAGAGAATGCATTTAACGGTGAGATAAAAGGATACGTAGATGCGAGCGGACGATGATAAAATAATGAACAAGGAACAAGGAACAAGAAATGCAGAAGCAGGCCCGGTAATTATTCAAAATTCCTTATTTCCGGCTCGATATCAATATGAAAGTAAAATATAAAACATACAGCCTTCCCTTCCGTCACCCGTTCACCATTTCGAAAGGAACAAAGACGCACCAGCCAACGCTTATTGTAGAACTTGAGTTCATGGGTATAAGAGGTTATGGTGAAGCGCCGGCCATATCTTATTATAATATCCCGGTAGAGAAAATGGTGGAAGACCTTGAGCGCAAAAAAATGTTCGTAGAAAAATTCGCTTTCTCTGATCCTGAACGATACTGGCATTACCTGCATCATTTATTTCCCGCAAACCCTTTTTTAGTTTGTGCACTGGATATGGCGGGCTGGGACATTTATGGAAAATTGAAAAGAAAGCAACTGCATGAAATATGGGAATTGGATACCGCAACGTCGCCATCAACTGATTTTACCATTGCCATTGACAGCATTGATACAATGGTTACAAAGATGCAGGAAAAACCATGGCCCATTTATAAAATAAAGGTCGGCGTGGAGAATGATATGGAAATGGTAAAAGCTTTGCGCCAGCATACGGATGCCATTTTACGTGTTGATGCCAATGCAGGCTGGACACTGGAGCAGGCACTGCAAAAAATTCCTTTATTGAAAGAGATGAGGGTGGAACTGGTTGAACAACCGCTGGCAAAAGACGATTGGGAAGGGATGAAGATCCTGTACAGGGAATCATCATTACCGTTGATAGCTGATGAAAGCTGCGTGTTTGAAAGCGATGTTGAAAAATGTGCAGGTCATTTTCATGGCATCAATATCAAGCTGACAAAGTGCAGCGGTATCACACCTGCAAGGAGAATGATAGTTAGCGCAAAAGAACTCGGCATGAAAGTTATGGTGGGCTGCATGAATGAAAGTTCGGTTGGAACGGCTGCTATTGCACAGCTTGCGCCCATGCTTGATTATGTGGATATGGATGGCCCATTGTTGCTGGCTGAAGATATCGGATCAGGCGTTGGCTTTGATAACGGTAAGATCATTTACAGGGAAAATGTTCCGGGTCTTGGTATATCAGATGTCATCATAACTTAAGCCGTAAATATCCCAGCGGCCAAGATCTGTCAGGTCTTTTTCTCCATCCCTGTATTTGAAGATATTAAAATCCAGCATGGTCTTTAAAGGCCCCCTGTTAAAAGGGTTGCTGATATAGCTCCTGCTTTTTGCATAATTATAGAACGGGCTGTTCCTGAGGGTCATGATCACAATGGCTTTATATCTTTCTTTTACCACGATGCGTTCGGTAAATGCCAATAATTTATCGATCACTGCTTTGTCATTGCCCGAAGATTCGGCATCAATAACATTAAGTATGTTATTCCCTGATATGCTGTAGATCAGATATCCCGTTACCTGTTTGCTGCTGTTGTAATGGCAAACCAGTTTGTAATTAAAATCAGGATTGGAAGTGCGCCATTTTAAATAAGCTGCTGTTTTCTTAACCTGTATAAGATCCGGTTTGTTATTAAATGCATATTCCAATAAGTGATCACCGATCGAATTATAAGAAATGATGTTCTCAAATTTATGTCGCCCGAAAATGCCACTTAATTTTAACAGGGGATAAGGTTTGAAAAAGTTAACCGCTTTCTCAAGAAAGATCCAGTTCTTTTTAAGAAAGCTCCTGGTTGAGATGATCGAGCAGATGGTATAACAGAAAGGCGTTTTGATCTTTGCCGTTTCACTTGTCAGCATTTCATTTATTTTTTTTGAAAGCCCCTTTTTTTGATGCTCAGGGTGGGTCATCAGGTCTGTGCACTTGTATATCAGTTCCTCTGTTCCGAATACCGACATGCTTTCGGGAACCATTGCGCCGGAACCAGCCAGTTTATCACCGTAAAATGCCCCTGCAACAATGGCATTGCCCAGGGGATTATTAAAATATTTCCAGGCAAAGAAGCTTTCTTTTTTTTCACGCAGGAATGCAGCTTTGTAAAGCTCGTGTAACCGGGCCAGGTCCCCGGTGCCTAATAAACGGTAGGTATATTCCATTGTTAACTTTTAAATTTCCTGATGATATTCCGGAGCACATCCGTAACTCCATAAGTGTGGGCCAGGGCTTCTGCAAGCGTATGATGGTATTGGCTCACTCTTTTATAGCTGTTATATGCATTATCGTTTGAAACGACATGGTTTATTTCATCTCCCGTTTGCAGCAGGAATTTGTAACCCGTACTCACCGCCATTTTTTCTACTTCTGCATTGTAGATCCCATTGGGGTATGCCAGCACTTCTATTTTTTTTCCAGTGACGTCTTCCAGTATCTGCTTTGGCCTGGTTAGTTCGTCAATAAGCTGGGCCTTTGAAATGTTTGTCAGGAAAGAATGCGTATGACTGTGTGCGCCAAACTCTACATTTTTATCAGCCAGGAATCTAAGGTCATCCCTGCTCAGCATCCTTGCATAATATTGCTCCTGCATTCCGGCTTTTACTGCCAGGTCATCAGTAACTTCTCTTTTTTCCTGCGTGGTTAAACCTGATAACAATTTTGTGAACTGCTTTTCTGTAGCAATCGTGTTCGCCCTGTTGATGACTATTGGCTCCTGCATAAGCCGGGAATGCAAGTAGCTTTCGATGGAAGTATGGTTCAATACATCGTACACCCGCACAAAGTCTTGTGGCTTACGGGTATCGAGTATCTCAGTGTCGATATTGATATTGAATTTTAAACCCAGTTGGGAGAGGACCGGGAATGCATTTTCCATAATGTCATAATGCCCGTCATCAAAGGAGATGATCGCAGCGGGCTTTGTTGTTCTTTTAAAATGAGATCGTATCTCTGAAATGTGGATCACTTCATATCTCTCCCTGATGAATGCACAAAGGTCGCGGAATACATTAACCGGCATGGGACAATAGAATGGAGAACCCGTGTCATTGACCCTGTGAAACATCAGGATCAGGAGCGTATTGGCTTGCTTTCTTTTAAAATAATAATTAAGGCTTAATGCTTTCAGCAGGGTGAAAAATATTCTTTTCATTGTGTATTGTGTTGGGGCCCGTTCCCGCGATCGGTCATTTAATTGGATAATACCGGGTCACTAAGTTAATAGTTTTTGGTCACGCCCCATCTCCGTTACGATGTTAATCTCCCGTAGGTTGTATGGTACAGGTTTCCACCATCAGCATCACAGTTCTTTTGAGTGCCCTTGGCCGGTGCATTACCCCTTTGCTGATCGTCACGCCCTGGCTGGGATTTAATTCGATGGTTTGTTCCTCCAGGTCAATTAGTAACTGGCCTTCCAGCACAAAAAAGAATTCATCATCGTTTTCATGCTTATGCCAATGATATTCACCTTCAACAATGCCCAGCCTTACAACCGATCCATTCACCTCTGTGAGCGTTTGGTTGAACCATTTATCCTTGCATTCCTCTACCATCTTGTTAATGTCCATTTTTTGTAAATGGTCAAACTTAATATCGAGCCTGGTTACATAATTAAATTGTGTTTCCATTTTTTATGACTTTTAGTGTTGAAGTTGATCAGCTAACAGGAATATAAATATCAAAACTTGCGCCTTTATCCCGCTCTGCATTCGCAGAAATGATCCCATCATGATTCTCTACGATCTTTTTTACTATCGCCAGGCCAATGCCTGTGCCGGGGTATTCCATTTTGCCATGCAGCCGCTGGAATAACTCAAATATTTTATCACTGTATTGCGGGTCGAAGCCAATACCGTTGTCGGAGATATTGATATGGCAATATTTTGTTTGAACTGATAACAGGGAGTTACCCAATTTGCTTCCCTCAATAATCTGACTTGTTATTGTAATGTGCGGCGCATGGCCGGGTCTTGAGAATTTAAGTGAATTGCTGATGAGGTTATAAAAGAGCTGGTAAAACTGGAACGGAATGATACTGACCCGGCATGATTCATGCATTTCCACGCTGGCTTTCCTTTGCTCGAGTTCTTCTTTCAGTTCCTGTATTACCTGTCCGATAAGATCTTTAAGATCGGTATCTTCCAGCTTGCGATCTGTATTGTGCGTGCGTGAATAGGCGAGCAGGTCATTGATAAGGGCCTGCATGCGCTTTGCCGAACCCTGCATGCGGTCAAAGAGTTCTTTGCCATGCTCAGAGAGTTTATCATATTCTTTCTCCAGTATGCGTGATGCAAAGGTCTGTATCTTCCTTAACGGCTCCTGCAGGTCATGACTGGATACATAGGCAAATGACTGCAACTCCTTATTCATTTTTTCAAGTTCGGCATTCTTTTGCTCAAGCTCAGATGCATTTTTTTTCAGTGCATCAGCCGTACGTTTTTTATCGGTAAGGTCATGCGTTACTTTGGAAAATCCTATCACATTACCTTTCTCATCGTGTACTGCAGTGATCACTACGCTTGCCCAAAAACGGCTCCCATCCTTGCGGACACGCCAGCCTTCCTGCCCCGCTCTTCCGGTTTCTTCCGCTTTTCGCAATAATGATTGAGGGAGGTTATTTTGCCTGTCCTCCGCGGTGTAAAAATTAAAAAAACTTCTGCCGATGATCTCTTCAGCTTTATAACCCTTGATCTTTTCCGCTCCTGTATTCCAGTTTTCAACGATACCTTCCCGGTTCAGATAGAGTATGGCGTAATCCTGCACTTCTTCAACCATAAGATGGTAGCGGTGCTCACTTTTTTGCAGCGATTCACTCGACAGCATTAAATCTTTGGTCCTTTCCTCTACCAGCCTTTCCATCCTGGTGGTAAAGTCCTTTTCATCAGTAATATCTCTTACTGTGCCGATCATGTAAGAAGGATTTCCACCTTCATCATAAAATACCCTGCCGCGGCCTTCTATCCAGCGAACAGATCCGTCAGACCATATGATCCTGGCTTCGTAATGTAAACTACCGGTGACAAAAGCGTCTTTAAAAGCCTGTTCTCTTCTTGGCAGGTCATCGGGGTGGAGGTGTTTAAGGATTTGTTGGTGGGTTAATTTCACTTCTTTTTCATATCCCAGGATCGCAAGATATTTGTCGGAATATTTTACCTCACCTGTTTTTACATTCAGTTCCCAGGTAGCGAGGTCGCTGGCGCTAATAACTATGTTGAGTTTGTCTGTAACTTTTTCAATCTCCCGCCGGGCTAATACCTGTTTTGTATTTTCCAGCACCCAAACGGCGATCTTATTTACTTTTCCATCCGCATTTCTTAAGGGGGCATACACAAAGGTCACAAAGATATTTTCTTCCTTACCATGGCGGATCAGCATCAGCTCTACTTCATCTGCAAAAAAAGCTATTCCCTCCTCTGCCACTTTATTAAGTGCTTCTTCGTAATACTGCCTTGCTTCGGCAAAAGTATCCCAATAGTATTTGCCGGCTATTTCTTCATAAGTTTTGCCGGCCACTTCAATAAATTTATCGTTTACAATTTCGATTTCCAGTGAAGGCGCATCCAGCAGGCAGATGCCGATAGGAGCCTGCAATACCATATTACGGAGATCCATTTCACCTCCTGCGATCTTTAATATATTGCGACGGTTTGTTCAGTGATATCCTCCAGGGTACCGTTGAAACGGTAAGGGGTCTCTTCTTCGTTGAACCATGCCCGACCTTTTGCACGAACCTTTGTTGTTTTTCCGGAAACCGGGTGGACAATAGTATAGTCAATATTATAAATTCCACCTGATGAAAAATTGAGTGCTTGTTTAATGGCTGCTGCAACCCGCTCGCGGTCGCCTTTTGTAATGGCATTTATGGCATCATCAAGCGCA
>DATHEH010000096.1:0-9793 GCA_035318685.1 Ferruginibacter sp. | reverse complement strand
AATCGTTCTATTTCTTTGCCGATACGTTCTTCCTTGCTTCCGCCATATAAAACAAAACTGATGTGTGAGTTTTCATGATAATGCATCTGATTTGTTAGTGCCTCTTTTGAATAGCTGGTGGCAGTGATTATAATTCCATCTGCATCGCAAATGCTAACCACATTACCCAAATAATGACCCTTGCTTAAAGAAAGTATTCTATTCATTTGTTATTGTAACTGCCGGGATTACTGCATTAATGACCAAAAAGATGATTCATTATTGCTCTTCAAAGTCCCTTAGTTTTTTTTATTAAGTTGTAACATCTGGTCAAAATTGCCACCAACGTCCGGGGCTTGCCGCAGTTTGGGTATTTGATGCTGTGTCCGCCCGGTGACGATGTACTAAAGGAACGAAAATTTGATGAGAACGAAAAGACAATTGCTAAACGGTCATACCCATAGCTGATGATTGGTAGCGATCTAAAGCTGAAGTTACCAGGTCCCGCCCAAATTGCGGCAAACCCATGTTGGCAGCAGATTAGGGAAGAGGTACACACTCAAATATTTTGATATACTTGTTGTTTCCTGTATCAAAAGTTACGCTTTCCCTTTTTATAATAAGATTATTGCCAACTAATAGTTTTTTAAATTCTACTTCAGTCAAAAAAGGATAGTTACAAACCTTGTCTTTTTTTACAGGCTTGTGTACTAATATTTCCTCAATGAAAATTGACCCATTTTTTTGTAATATCCTTTTTATGTCATTCAACATTTCGGTTTTATATGTCATTTCGTGAATAACATCGAAAATTAAAACCTTATTAAATTTTAATGAAGGTAAATTTGTTGTCTTTTCGGTACCGTAATGAAATTCGAAATTTTCTATACTTGTCTTCTTACCTGTATTATTAATTTTCTTCGTTAGTGATTTTGCGTTGCAAGACAAGCTGTCAATATCCTGGACTATAAATTTACACGCTGGACAACTATTAGCTATAGGAATTAAACTATATCCTGTTCCTGTTCCGATATCAGCTATAATATCAGCCGGAGAAAGATCTAAAAACTTGCTGGTGATATTAAATTTCGCTGTAGTTAGGCTATCTGTTTTTTGTTTTTTTTGTAGATTTTGTCCAAAGGTGGAAATTACGAACAACCAAAAAGGTAAAAATATTAGATACTTCATAGTTAACGATGTTTCGAATAATTTGCTGCCAACTCATAAATATACGCAATTCCCCTTCTCCTATTCGTTTGTAATCGTATGTAAACGGAGATCCTGCCGACACAGGAAATGATCAAACAAAAACCCCAACATTTCTGCTGAGGTCTTCGTGGTGTGGGGCGGGATTGAACCGCCGACACAAGGATTTTCAGTCCTTTGCTCTACCAACTGAGCTACCGCACCGGGTGAATATCGAATATCGAACAAGCCCGCCCGGATGAATATCCGTTCGGACGGGGAATGTCGAACAAGGAAGTCGAATGCCAGTCGAATTCGGGCAGCAAAAATAAGGGCTTTTGAGCAGAATAATCCACTTTAAGGCCAAAAAATAAGCTTAATTGCCGTAAACACAAAGGAACTTGATACGCATCAGCTTTAGCTGTTCCCAGTTAAAATTACTGTCGGCCAGCTCTTCCTGCGCAACCTGCAAGGAAGAGGTTTCACAGCTTTTAAAATAATCCAGGATCTCCTCCTGCTCGTATTCATCCACCATCTCGTCTATCGCATAATCCAGGTTCAGCTTTGTACCGCTGGCAACAATGGTTTCCATTTCTTCCAAGAGCTCATCGATCCGGAGATCACGGCTTTTTGCAACCGTTTCAAGCGGGATCTTCTTATCTACATTCTGAATGATGAATATTTTATTGTTGTTGCGGTTGGCCACAGTTTTCATAACAAAATCATCGGGGCGGGTGATATCGTTCTCTTCCACGTATTTTGTGATGACATCAAGGAATGGCTTCCCGTAGCGCAAGGCTTTACCTTTACTCACACCACTTATTTTTTCCAGCTCGGCCATTGAGGTTGGGAACATGGTTGCCATGTCTTCCAAACTGCTTTCGAGAAAGATGACAAAGGGAGGAAGATTTTTTTCTTTCGCGACTTTTTTACGAAGATCTTTTAATAATGCCATTAACTGTTCATCAGCTGCGGCAGAATCTGTAACCGCCTGTTCACTTTCTTCATCATCTGCATTAGCTTCTTCAAACAAATTGTTGAGCACGATCCTGAATGAAGCAGGCTTCTTTAAGAACGCCTCTCCTTTTTTTGTAAGTTTGAGCAGGCCGTATTCAACAATATCTTTTTCGATCAAGCCGGCCAACAACATCTGCCGGATAAGGCTGTTCCAGAAATGATTTTCTTTGTCGTTGCCGCTGGCAAAAACATCCAGCTCATCATGACGGTACATTTTTACCTGCGGCGTTGCCTTGCCTGCGAGGATGAGTAAAGTATATTCAACAGGAAATTGCTCACCCAGTGCTTTTATGATCTTTAAAACAATAACGGCACTATCTTTTGCTTCAACCTTTTCTTTTGGATTTAAACAATTATCGCAATGGCCGCAACTGCTTTTATCATCATAGTGTTCGCCGAAATAATGTAACAGGATTTTTCTCCGGCATACACTGCTTTCCGCATACGCAACGGTCTCATTTATTAACTGTGCGCCAACCTCTCTTTCACTGAGTGGCTTATCCCTCATCAGGTGTTCCAGCTTGGCAACATCTTTATGGGAATAATAAAGGATACACTTGCCTTCCATCCCATCCCTTCCGCCACGGCCTGTTTCCTGGTAATAGTTCTCTATCGACTTAGGGATATTATAATGGATCACAAACCTTACATCCGGCTTGTCTATGCCCATGCCAAAGGCAATGGTAGCAACGATAACATCAACATCTTCATTTAAAAACTGGTCCTGCCTGTCGGCCCTCAGTTTGCTGTCTAACCCTGCATGATAAGCAACCGCTTTTATGCCGTTAGCCATCAGCATCTTCGCAAGCTCTTCGGTCGTTTTCCGGTTGAGCGTATAAATGATACCGCTTTTGTTTTTGTGCTGTTGTATAAAACGGACGATACTTTTATTGGTTTGCTCCAGGTTTATCTTGGGCTGTATCTCGTAATATAAATTAGGCCGGTTGAAGGAAGAGATAAAGATGTTGGGTTTACGTAAACCCAAATTCTTTACAATATCGCTTTGCACTTTTGGTGTGGCTGTTGCGGTAAGTGCGATCACGGGTATGGTCTCATCTATGAGGTCCATCACCTCTCTTAATCGCCTGTACTCGGGCCTGAAATCATGACCCCACTCGGAGATACAGTGCGCTTCATCAACTGCGAAAAAAGATATCTTAAGGTCCTTGAAAAAAGAAATGTTCTCTTCCTTCGTCATTGTTTCAGGAGCAACATACAGCATCTTTGTTTTGCCGTTGACAAGATCTTCCTTTACAATTTTTTGCTGGCCCTTATTCAATGTGCTGTTTAAAAAATGGGCTACATCATCTTTGCTGCTGTAGCTACGCACAAGGTCTACCTGGTTCTTCATTAAAGCGATCAGGGGAGAAACAATGATCGCAACACCTTCGCTGATGATCGCCGGAAGCTGGTAGCATAAACTTTTACCACCACCCGTAGGCATGATGACAAATGTATCATTACCGCTCAGCAGGCTTTGTATGATCTCTTCCTGCGGACCCTTAAAGCCATCAAATCCAAATTGATACTGTAGCTGGGCACTCAGGTCGGTCTGGTCTTTTTTTGCAGTTACTTTTTTTGCGGATTGCGGCAGCGGTTTAAGTGCAGTTTCCTTTTTACCGGATTTTATTTTTACTTTGGTTGTTGCCATAATTTTTCCCCTTCTCGGTGGGTTGATCCCCATATCTTTTTAAAATGGTTTTTCAGGGGCAGCGAAGTTAATTCAATACTACCGCAAAATCAAACCCAATGGGGATAGATCCGTGTTATTAACTTTTTTTTCGATCACTTAAGTTAACGAAAAAAAGTCAACATTCAAAAAACGGAGTTGCAAGGGGAGAAGCCACAAGGGCGCAACTCTTAGTTAACATGCTTATCCCTTGCAGCTTCTCCCCTTGCAGCTTTTCCCTTGCACTCCATGGCAAATGACGTTCTTTGCATTATGACTGATTTGAAGTAGGTTTGCGCCATTGTTGATGAATAACGAAAAGATCATACCTGTTGCACTTCGCACCATTGAGCTGGAAGCCCAATCCATAAGCGGCTTAAAAGCCTTTATCGATGCCGGTTTTGTAAAAGCAGTGGAACAGGTTGCCGGCAGCAGCGGAAGACTGATCGTAAGCGGTATCGGCAAAAGCGCTGTTATTGCACAAAAGATAGTGGCCACTTTGAACAGTACCGGAACACCTTCAATATTTATGCATGCCGCAGATGCCATTCACGGCGACCTGGGCATGGTACAACCCGATGATATTGTATTGGTGATTAGTAAAAGCGGCGACAGCCCTGAAATAAAAGTATTGGCCCCACTGGTAAAGAACTTTGGAAATACACTGATCGGTATGGTGGGTAATATGCGGTCTTTTTTAGCACAGCAAAGCGACATCGTTTTAAACACCACGGTTGAGCAGGAAGCATGTCCCAATAACCTGGCGCCCACATCCAGTACAACAGCTCAAATGGTGATGGGTGACGCACTCGCTGTGTGCTTAATGGAACTGAAAGGGTTCAACACAAATGATTTTGCAAAATTTCACCCCGGCGGAACCCTGGGTAAAAAATTATATCTACGGGTTGAGGACCTGTCGTCACATAACGCACAACCCAAAGTATTACCAACAGCAACGATAAAAGAAGTAATTGTGGAGATGACCCAAAAACGATTGGGCGCTGCTGTGGTGGTTAACGATGCCGGAAATATTTTAGGCATTATTACCGACGGCGACCTGAGACGAATGCTTGAAAAAACAAATAGTTTTGAAAACCTTACGGCAAAAGACATCATGAGCAGCACGCCAAAAACGATCGGCGCAGAAGTTCTTGCAGTAAATGCACTGGATGAAATGAGGCAGCACGACATAAGCCAGCTTGTTGTGGAAGAGAAGGGAGTTTATGCAGGCATTATTCATTTACATGACCTGGTAAAAGAGGGCATCATATAATAAAACATGAGCAAAAATAATTACGTAGCGATCATGGCGGGCGGTATCGGCAGCAGGTTTTGGCCCATCAGCCGCACCGATTTTCCAAAACAGTTCCTGGATATATTGAATACGGGGAGAACGCTCATCCAGGCAACGTATGACCGGTTTGCAAAATTTATTCCTGCAGAAAATATTTATATCGTTACGTTCGAGCAATACAAGGAGATTGTTGCCAAACAAATTCCCGAACTGCCCCTGGAGAATATCTTGTGTGAGCCTTCGAGAAAAAATACGGCGCCATGTGTAGCCTATATTGCTTACAAGCTTCAGCAATTGAATCCAAACGCCAACCTGATCTGTGCACCATCAGATCACCTGATCGCGGATGACGCAGGGTTTGAAAAGATATGTACCGACGCGTTGCATTTTACGGCGCACATAAAGGCATTGATAACATTGGGGATAAAACCAACCCATCCCAATACAGGGTACGGGTACATACAATATGAGCAACACGAAGTAAGTGAGAACGTCTATAAAGTAAAAACCTTTACCGAAAAGCCCGACCTCGAACTCGCAAAAACATTTATTGCCAGCGGCGATTTTTTATGGAATGCCGGGATCTTTGTGTGGCAGGTTAAAAATGTTATTAAAGCATTTGAAAAATATTTACCCGAACTCACCGAAGTATTCGAAGCAGAAAAAAGCCATTTTAATACAAAAAAAGAACACGAGGCAATACAGCGCATTTACCCGCAGTGTGTAAATATATCCATTGATTACGGCGTAATGGAAAAGGCAGATAACGTGTACATCATTCCATCATCCTTCGGCTGGAGTGACCTGGGTACCTGGGGCAGCGCTTATGATAACCTGGGAAAAGATTATCTGGATAATGCCGTTGCCGGAAATAATGTTGTTGTTATTGACGCAACAAAAAATATCGTTCATGCCGATAATAAGAAGCTGGTGGTATTGCAGGGGCTTGATGATTTTATCGTGGTCGACACAAAAGACGTGCTGCTCATCTGCAGAAAAAATAAAGAACAGGAAATAAAGGAATATGTTGCCGAGATAAAAAGAAGCAAGGGTGATAAGTATTTATAAGTTGAATTAAATAAACCTGCTGTTGATACCTGCCATTAAAAGTAAGTTGCCCGATGTGGGCACCACCATTTTTACCGTAATGAGTGTTCTGGCCAATGAACACAAAGCCATTAACCTCGGCCAGGGTTTTCCCGATTATCAAATGAGTGAAGAATTGATCGCATTGGTGAACAAAGCCATGCAAAGCGGCCATAACCAATACACCCATATGAACGGCCTGCCTGCATTGCGGGCTGCTGTTGCAGAAAAGATAGCTGGTCTTTATGATTCAGGTATTGATCCTGAAACAGAGATCACCATTACACCGGGTGGCACATATGCCATATACACTGCGCTCACTGCCATTTTACAACCCGGCGATGAAGTAATTGTTTTTGAACCCGCATACGACAGCTATATACCAAACATAGAGATCAACGGCGGCATTCCCGTTTTGATACCATTGGTCTATCCTGATTATAAGATCGATTGGCAACAGGTACAACAAAAAATTTCTCCAAAGACAAAGCTCATCATGCTCAACACGCCACACAATCCTACCGGGAGCGTATTGGGCGCAACCGATATTGAGGAATTGCACAGGATCGTAAAAGGCACCGGCATTTTTATTTTGAGTGATGAAGTGTATGAGCACCTGATATTTGACGGGATGAAGCACGAAAGCATATTGCGCTACCCCGACCTCTATGAAAGAAGCTTTGTTTGTTTTTCATTTGGGAAAGTTTATAACTGCACGGGATGGAAGCTGGGGTATTGCGTGGCGCCGCCTGCGTTGATGAAAGAATTCAGGAAGGTTCACCAGTTCAATAGTTTTAGCTGCAATACACCCGTACAGTTTGCGCTCACCCAATTTTTAAGAAAGAAAGAGAATTACCTGGAGCTGGGCAATTTCCTGCAAAAGAAAAGAGATCATTTTCAAAAAATGATGCAGCAAACAAAACTAAAACCATTGCCAACCCACGGAAGTTATTTCCAGCTGTACAGCTATGCCGGCATCAGCGACGAAAGCGAAAAGGATTTTGCCATTCGCCTGACAAAAGAATACGGCGTGGCAACAATACCCACTTCTGTTTTTTATAAGAACGGGGAAGACAACAAAGTATTGCGCTTTTGTTTTTCCAAGAATGAAGCTACGCTTGAAGAAGCGGCCAACCGATTGATGAGGCTATGACGGTTTTACCACAAAGACACAAAGGGAAATGCAACACAAAGCACACTAAGAAATTCTTTGTGCTCTCTGTGACAAAACTCCGTGTTCTCTGTGGTAAAAAAATCATACTCCGAATTGCCTCAAATGATGATCCAAATGTTTGTACATCGACTGTCCCCATTGTTCTGAAGTATATGTCCCAAACACAGGATGGGGAAACAACCCGACCTTACCCGGACCCAGTGTGTAGAATTTATCGATCAGCCCGGTAAGCTCCAGTTTCTCTTTTTCAAAATCCCGGTTGCCCCTTATTTTAAAATTTGGCGCCGTAGGCAGGTTTATTTTCCAGGGGTCTTCATTATATAGCTTTTTCTTTACGGCCCAGCCAACAATTAACCCTAAAATACTGCGGGGCATTTTCTTTTCGCTTAGCGGCACACTAAAGGCTGCCTTGCAATGCGCAAGCATTTGCGCCACATCCATCTTTCCCCACCGGCGTTGTGAAGCAGGCCCCAGCTTATTAATACGGCTGCTGATCTCGCTGTGGGTGTTTTGATCGAATAAGCTTTTCATGTTAGCTGTTTTAGCAAATATAAATTAAGGGTACCGCAAATAAACCATCCCCGTCTGCTTTGTGGCAAACACTTTGCGTATTTTAGGGTAAACAGTTTTATTACATGTTCCCTCCGTTCAAAAATCACCCGGTATGGTATATCAGCATCGACCTGTTGTTCCACATGATACTTTTTATAAGTGTTCTTGCAGCAGTTGTATTTACGCTTAAGAAGCACCTGAGAGAGCACAAGGAAATAGACCTGCTCGTGTTTAAAAGATTACTGCTGCTGCAAACGCCGGTGTTTGACAAGTTCATGCTCATGATAACATCGCTCGGCAATCACCAGGTACTCATTCCCTCCAACCTCTTTTTGATCCTGGGATTCGTCATTTCCAAAGACCAGCATAATTATATCCTTGCAGTATTACTGGTATCATTAAGCAGCTTGTTGCTGATGTTCATACTTAAACGGGTATTTCGCCGCAAACGGCCACTAACACCCCTGCTTTTCCAGGCCAGGGGATTGAGTTTCCCGAGCGGGCATGCGATGATGTCGGTAGCTTTTTACGGGCTATTGCTGCATATGTTGTTCAATGCAGGAATTAACCCCAACTTATATATTCCGCTAAGCATAGTGATCATATTGCTGATCCTCGCCATTGGCTTCAGCAGGGTTTACCTGCAGGTACACTACGTAAGTGATGTGCTGGCAGGATTTGTTGTTGGCGGCAGCTGGTTATATGTTTGCCTGCATGTGCTTAAGAAGTTGCCGGAACTATTAGCTGAATTATAAATTCACTTTATTTCATCAAGGTATTGCATCACTTTTTCCTCGGCCCTTGTTTGAAGAATAACTTCTTTAGTAAACAGGGATCTTCTAAGATCACGGTAAAGAGAAATGGTTTGTTCCAGTGCATTGATTAAAGAAATCTTATCGTAAGCAGGCAGGGTCCTGAGTAATTGATCGAGATCCTCCCTGGTTACCTGGCTTTCTATTTTTCTAACAGCTTTAGGTAAATTGCCATTCTTAATATGAAGCAAAGGGCCCAGCACCATACTTCGCAGGGCGCTAAAAAAGTCAAGCGCTTCAAAATACTCGCCCCGGCCGATCTTAACCAGTGCATAATGAACCCAGGTCCAGAAGCGGTCTTCTATCCACTGGTATTCAGGGTAAGGAAATTTGGGCGTTGACCGCGAAAGAGTGTTTTCCAGCTGACCTTCTTTATCCAACAAGATCACCGGCGTTTCAATGCGGTCTTCAAATTCCTTTAATGTCACAAACTTAATGTCGACATGTAACAAAGGGTTATCAAATAAACAGATCAAAACCCTTGGTTCACCCACATGCTCTCCTGTAAACCCTGTTAGCAGGTCTCCAAGCCTGCGGGCATAAGCAAGCATTTTTGTTTTGTCTGCAGATATCTTTTCTTTAGTAACCAGGATGAGGTCTAAATCGGAAAACTCATCCAATTCATTGCTGATCCATGAGCCTGCAGCTGCGAGGCCGGTAACAGCATTATCGGTCTTTAAGATCTCCACGGCCCGCCTGGCAAATTGTTCCTGTATCATTTCATTAAAGAAACAACATTTTTCGGGAGAGAGAAAACCCGGGAATGCGCAGAACACATAAATAAAATGATCTGTGGTCATATCAGGTTGATCATTCGTGGTCATAAATCTACAACACGGGCATCCCGGTAACAGGGAATGAAAAACGGATCTGTGAAGTATTTGTAAGTTACGAGGTCTTTGCTCTACAGCTATGGCATGATTACCCCAATTGTTAATTCATTCATATACATTCCGCGCTGAACACAAACCTTTTTCTTTTTGTGGATTTTCTTTTTCAATTTTTCAGTAGGTGGCATTGTTTTA
>DATHEH010000095.1:0-3483 GCA_035318685.1 Ferruginibacter sp. | reverse complement strand
TTGTCGGCCGCCGTTACGGGTGCCATGCTATCCGCAACCAGTTCCACAACAGCTCCCTGTTTTTCAAGGTTTGCCTTTGTATTCTTAACTGAAGCACCATCAACGCCGTTCGCAATAAGGAAAGCGATCTTCCGGCTTTTTATCGTATTCTTAACCGTATCAGCCATGCTGAGCGCCCCGGACCTTTTAATTTTCATTTCCTTCTCTGCACTTTGATAATCCTTTGGATCCTCATCTGCAGGCACACTCTGGTTAGGCTGCTTTGGTTTAACAGGCTTAATACCCAGTTTATCACCCACCTGTTTTGCCAGGCCGCCATCTATAAAACTTAATTGCCCGACAACCCTCTCCCTGATAGCAGGTATCGTAACTTTTGATAATTCAAAAATGAGCGCATTGGTCAAATGCTTTTTCTCAGGCGCACTCTGGCTGTTAAGAAATAATTTCGCCTGTGAATAATGGTCCACAAAACTTGCACTCCTTGTCCTTATCTTATGCCCGTCTATTCTTTCATTGTGCGAAGTGAAACCACCTTCCTTCATCATGGCCTGGTATGGACAACCACCGCCAATAGTATTGGGCTCATAACTTACTTTACCTTTTACGATCTGCTGGCGCATATGACCGTCACGCTGGTTATTATGAATGCCGTTAACAGGCCGGTTGATCGGTATCTCGTGGAAATTGGGTGAGCCCAATCGTGATAGCTGCGTATCGGTATAAGAAAACAACCTGCCCTGTAACAATGGATCGTTTGAAAAATCGATCCCCGGTACCAAATGAGCCGGGTGAAAAGCAACCTGTTCTGTTTCTGCGAAAAAATTATCCGGGTTCCTGTTCAGGGTCATCTTGCCAATGACCTGTACTGGCACCAGTTCCTCCGGCACTAATTTGGTCGGATCAAGCAGGTCGAATTCAAATTTGTGTTCATCTTCTTCAGGAATGATCTGCACGCCAAACTCCCATTCAGGGAATGCGCCCTTCTCAATGGATTCCCAAAGATCCCTGCGGTGAAAATCAGGATCCTTCCCGGAAATTTTAGTGGCTTCATCCCAGGCAACGGAATGAACTCCCAGCAACGGCTTCCAGTGAAATTTTACAAAATGGGATTTGCCTTGCTTGTTAACGAGTTTAAAAGTATGCACCCCAAAACCTTCCATCATGCGGTAGCTACGCGGAATTGCCCTGTCACTCATTGCCCACATGATCATGTGCATGCTTTCAGGCATCAGCGAAATAAAATCCCAGAAGGTATCATGTGCAGATGCGGCCTGCGGCATCGCATGATCAGGTTCAGGTTTAACCGCATGAACAAGATCAGGAAATTTCATCGCATCCTGGATAAAGAAAACTGGAATATTATTACCTACAAGATCATAATTGCCCTCGGGTGTGTAAAATTTTACGGCGAAGCCACGCACATCTCTTGCCAGGTCCGTTGAACCCTGGTTACCAGCAACAGTTGAGAACCTTACAAAAACGGGTATCTCCAATGAAGTTTCGGTCAGGAATTTTGCCCTGGTATATTTTTCCAGGCTTTTGCTGAGTTTGAAAACACCATGTGCTCCCGAACCCCTTGCATGAACGATCCGCTCGGGAATTCTTTCATGATCAAAGTGCGTGATCTTTTCTCTTAAAATAAAATCTTCGAGAAGTGTGGCGCCGCGTTCACCATCCTTTAAGGAATTCTGGTTATCATTGATCTTTAATCCCTGGTTGGTAGTCATCATTTCGTTGTCATTGACAACAGCATGTTCTTCCAGTTGCAACTTCTTTTTATCAACGGACGGCTTTCCGGATCTTACTTTTTTGCTCATGTCCTCAATTTTTAAACTAGTGATGGATGTACTTTAAGTTAGTTTGCATTTCTCCAAATGATATCATAAACATTTAATAGACAACATTAGAACACTACCGGTTGCATGACGACTAAAGATGTGGATTTCCATGGCATGATTTGTGATTAATTTGTTCCAATAAAACATAACATGCCGCTTATAGAATTTACAGATAAAGGATTGTATTGCCCGCAGGGGAAATTCTATGTTGACCCCTGGAAACCTGTAGAGCGTGCTGTTATAACCCATGCACACAGCGATCATGCAAGATGGGGTAGCAGGTATTACCTGTGTCATCACTTTACCAAACCCATCTTACAGCTAAGGCTTGGTGATAACAACTATGAAAGCATTGGGTGGCATGAACCGGTGCTGATGAATGGGGTAAAAATTTCCCTGCATCCCGCAGGCCATATCATTGGCTCTTCGCAAATAAGGATAGCATATCAGGGAGAAGTGTGGGTAGTAAGCGGCGATTATAAAACGGAAGACGATGGCCTTAGCGGCACTTTTGAACCCGTACAATGCAATACATTCATTACCGAATCAACTTTTGGCTTACCCATCTACAACTGGAAACCCCAGGAAGAAATATTTACCGATATTAAGAACTGGGTTGAGGAAAATAATGCAGAAGGCAGAACAAGTGTACTCATTGCATATAGTCTTGGCAAGGCACAACGCTTACTGCAACCATTGGCCGAAACAGGATTACCCATTTTTTTACACGGCGCCGTTCACAATGTGCATGAAGCATTGGTCAAAAACGGTTTTAATTTACCTCCAGTTCATCGTGTGCAGCCCACAACAACAAAGAATGAGACCGCCGGTAATATTGTTATTGCTCCTTCCGGTGCAGACGGCAGTTCCTGGATGAAAAGGTTTTCTCCTTACAGCGTAGGGGTATGCAGTGGCTGGATGCAGGTGAGGGGCAATAAAAGAAGAAGAAATGCAGATGCCGGCTTTGCGCTGAGTGATCATGCAGACTGGGAAGGACTATTAAAAACGGTAAAAGCTACCGGCGCTCAAAAGGTTTTTGCAACGCATGGCTTCCAGTCTTCTTTTAGCCGCTACCTCAATGAACTTGGGGTTGAAGCCGCAGAAGTTAAAACCGAATTTGGCAATGATGAGGATGAAGGAGATACAACAACAGAAAAAAAGGACGAGTAATGAAGCAGTTCGCAGCTTTGGTATATACATTGGGCACCAGCACGAAAACAAATGAAAAGCTTCAGGCTTTACAGGATTATTTTGCATCTGCAGGATCAAAGGATAAGGTTTGGGTAATAGCTGTTTTTAGCGGCAGGCGCCCCAGGCGCATTGTAAATTCCACTTTCCTTAAAGAGTTGTGTACAACAATTACCGGTATCCCTTCCTGGCTTTTTGAAGAATGTTATCATACTGTTGGTGACCTGGGTGAAACAATTGCATTATTGTTACCCGATATTGAAAAAGACAAAGCCATCAAAAAAGAAAATGACCTTTCCTGGTACCTGGAAACTTTTACAACGATCATAAAAGAACCGGACGAGGTAAAGAAGGCCTTCATCATGGATAGCTGGCAGCGTATGGACAGGAATGAGAAATTTGTTTTCAATAAACTGATAACCGGCGGCTTCCGCATCGGTATATCACAAACCATAAT
>DATHEH010000094.1:0-8489 GCA_035318685.1 Ferruginibacter sp. | reverse complement strand
CCCAAGCTGTCCAAGTTCACGTTGGGTACGTATGATATCAGAACGGCTGAATTTTTCACCGGGAACAGTTCTTAGCTCACGGCGTATAACATAATCCTTGGTCTTCTTATTTCCGGAGATCGTGATATTACCATAAGTAGCCTGTGGACCTTCGGTCATTCTTATTTCAAAGTCAATGGTATCGTTGTACACGGCTGTTTCTACGGGATCAACCCTGAAGAAGAGGTAACCGTCATCCATATAAAGGCTGCCGATATCTGCACCTTCAGCAGAAAGTTCCTTTCCAAGCCGTTTATTGAGTATCTCCAGGTTATAGACATCACCTTTTTTAATACCTAAAAAAACATTCAGTATAGAATCGCCGTATTTGGTATTACCCCTCCATACAATATCCCCAAAATAATATTTTCTTCCCTCGTTTACTTTAAGAAAGAGGTTAAGGTTATTACGCTGATCATAGATCGCAGTATCCCCAAGGATCACCACGTCTCTAAAACCTTTTGAATTATAATAATCCAAAACATTCTCTTTATCTTCTATATATTTTTTCTCGCTGAATTTAGCGCCGCCAAATCCCCTTATCCTGAAATAAGGATCAACATAATCGCGTGTTTTTGTTACAGATAAAAATCCTACGTCCTTAATATAATCCTTAAATAAAGGTTTCGTTGTGGTATCGCCAAAGGGGTTTTTTATTTCGATGGGGAATAAAGTAATGCGGTTCATTTCCTTGGTTCCCTTCATTTGTTTTTTCAGTTTGGTGCCGGCAATACTTTCATTACCGCTGAAATTTATGGAATTGACCCTTACTTTATTTCCTTTTGTTATGTGGAATGTTAAGGTCACCGCGTTATTCAAAGTAGCAATATTCTCTTCCGTCAATTTTATATCTACGTTACGGAATCCTTTATCATAATAGTATTTACGGATGGCCTCAATAGCGCTTAATTTCATATTCTCTGTTACCACCCTGTCCTTTACCAGCGCTACTTTAGGTTCCAGGTCATCGCGTTCGCCTTTTTTTATGCCTACGAATTTAAAATCGGCGAGGCGGGCCCTTTCGGTGATATCTATTTGTACATAGAGGTTGCTGCCTTCCAGTTTGGTGAAATATATCTCTACGTCGGAGATAAGTTTCTGGTTCCACAACCTGGCGATCACTTTACCAAAAACATCCGTTCCGGGTATTTGAACTTTATCACCAACGGCAAGGCCCGATATAGAAATGATAAGGTTGGCATCGAAAGCTTTGGTGCCAGTAACAGTTATTCCTGCAATAGTATATTCCTTTGGGAATTTTGAGGTGAAAATATCCTGCAAAACCGGGTTAACAGATACGGGAACAGTATCATTTTGGGCCGAAACAAACTGGCTGCTGAATAGTATGGTTGCAATAAAAAATCCTTTGTAAATCCTCTGCATCAATTTGTTTTTACGTGCGGCAAATTAAGCCCAATAATTAAAATTATTTGTTAACCTCATCCTAAATCATTTCTGAAAATGAAGAAATGTCAGGGGAAATATTTATTAAAGTACCTTGGGGTACAGCTAGCTGGTCGTTTCTTCGTTCTTGATCTGCTCACCGGTTTTTCCAAATCTTCGTTCCCGGCCCTGGTAATCCAGGATCGCTTCATATAGGTTCTCTTTCCTGAAATCGGGCCAGAGTGTATTGGTGAAATATAATTCTGCATAAGCCAGCTGGTACAATAAGAAATTGCTTACCCTGTACTCCCCGCTTGTTCTTATCATCAATTCGGGATCGGGGTAATCGCTGGTGGTCAAATATTTCTGTACAACATCCTGTGTTATATCTTCTGCAGACAATTCTCCATCTTTAACCGCTTTTGCAATTTGCTTCACCGCGTTCACAATTTCCCAGCGACTGCTATAACTAAGTGCCATTATAAGATTGAGTCCGGTGTTTACACTGGTTTCAGCCAATGCTTCCTTTAATTCATTTTTTGCAGCGTCGGGGAGCATTTTGATGTCGCCGATAACGTGAAGCCTGATATTATTTTTATTCAGGGTGGGCACTTCTTTATGGATAGTATCAACCAACAATTCCATCAAACCGGAAACTTCATATTGGGGCCGGTCCCAGTTCTCGGTACTGAATGCATATAACGTAAGGTATTTGATACCCAATTCAGCAGCGCCCTCTACAATATTCCGAACGCTTTCCACGCCATGCAAATGACCAAAGAGGCGGTCTTCGCCTTTTTCTTTTGCCCATCTTCCATTACCATCCATGATAATGGCAATGTGACTTGGCAACCGCAGCATATCTATTTTTTCCTTCAGGGCCATAAAATACTAAAAATGAGTAGTCACGCTATGAGCGTGACTTTGGGGGGCAAAAGTAGTAAAATTTAGTTGTAATAAGCGTTTTGACGGAAATCTTATAGCTTTACCAGTTTCCCTGTAAATACGGCACCGTTAATTACCATTTTGTAGATGTATATACCCGCCGGCGCTGCGGTCAGATCGACCTGCTTTGCAGCCCTGTAATTAGCTACCTTGCCTCCCTGCGGATCAATAACTGTAATTTCATCCATTGCTCTTACTGACCCGTTCTGTAAACATGTGAATACCCCTCTTGACGGGTTGGGATATAGAACAGGGATCTCCGAACCGGGAGCAGGTAAGGCAGCCCCGCTGGCGCAGGATTGTTTGCTCTTCAGGTAACCGGCATCATCACCAATGCGTTTGGTAAGGCTGCAATCTTCGCCATCGGTCAATGTTACCATGGCATTAGGAGAACTGTAATCGGGCAGATCCACCACAGTTTGATTTTCAAACTTAGTGGTACGACCAAGGTCAGTAATCTCCCATTTTAAATTAGCATTTTTGCTAACAGCCGTTAACCTCGTAATGCAACTTCCATTCTTCTTAATAATGGAAACTGTAAAATCTGCATTAGCGCAAGGCTTGGGTTTTGGCTCAGCAAACCACAGGATATTCCCGATGTTAGAAAACACCAGGCCGTATCCTGCGAGTTTAGATACTTTACAAAATTTACCAATACTTTCCTTCGGTATATTCATGTAAAAGAGGGCAGAGTCATTAGGGATTACAAAATCTGCCGGTAAGGTATTACCATCACTATCTTTGATTGCAAATGCATTATTAATTTTTTCTGCTGAAGCAAAACCATTACCTCCTGCATTGCTGTTATTTATACTGAAATATATTTTATCAATTCCTTTGGGAACATAAAAGTAACCAGGCTGGCCGGCCAGGTAAATTTCTGTTGCCGTACCCAGGAAGGCACCGTTCTTATAAAAATAATTTTTGTTGGTCGTGATATCGAGGTCGACTCCGGATTTGTATTTTGAAATGACCGACAACTTATAAGTTCCTGCCGAAGGCAAACTGATGACCAGTGTGCCGTCCTTTGCATTCCTGTCAATGGTAAAATCTTCCACAACCAGTAATGCTTTGTCTGTTGATTCAACAAGGAAGTTGATATATCCTTTATCGGGCATATCAAACTGAGGACTGTATTTTATTGTGAAGTTACCCGCAGCAGGTGCTTTAATAAAAAATTCGCTGCGGTTGTAATAGTCAAGCCCATTTGTATAATTCAGTTTTACATTTATTTTTTTAACCGGGTTAATGCCGGCAGCATTGAACTGGTCTTTTATAAATGAGCCGGATTCGAATTTGTATTCCTTTTCTTTTATGATATTACCGTAGATGGCTTTATCATTTTGAAAATTATTATCTATCTCCGCAGCAGTTAACAAAGGCAGGTTACCATTCTGGTATGCGGAGCCGTTCACATGATTGTATTGCTGGAAAAAGGCACTTGTTGCAGGGTATTTACTTACTATGGTTGCAATTAAGAAATAACTGTTCACCAATTGCATCTTGTTTGTTTTGGCCAGGTAGATGCACAATGCTGCAGCTTTTTCAGCTTTTTCGGCTGCGGGCCGCTGGTCACTTGCCCAGTCGTAATACATGATCATGTAATGCACATAGGCTTTCAATTCCCGCATTCTTTCCTTTACAACTGGCGCTGCATTGTGGATCTGTTGATCAGCATCGGTAAGCATTTTGAGGTACAAAGGAACCTTATACCTGTTGGAGGTGCCTCCTGCCAGGCTTTTATTGTCTGTCCATAATTGCAGCAGGGCATAAATGGTTTTGCCTGCAGCTTCAAACATATTATCGCAAAATTCCTGTAGCGAATTATCTACAGAGATATTATCTTTTAAATTGCTGTTTGCTGCCAGCAAAAAAGGCAGGCTTCCGAATTTTGCCGGGGAAGATTCCCACATCAATCCCTGGCTTTTTTTATCTTTTGCTATTTGCAAAGTAGCTTTAAAATCTTCCAGGTAAAAAGCAGGTGTTTCACCACTCCAGCCGGAAAGATTGAAGTAATTGTATTCAGAAATATTATTGGTCCTGTTATACCAGCGGTTGCGTAAGCCGTTTGTGCTGGTTATATTCTGGTATACTGCAGGCACCAATTGAACATCAATGTTCTTATTTATCTCAAGTCCCGCAGAAGGTATGTCTGCATGTGTGGAATAAGCATATAACTGGAACCGTGCCTGCGGGTATTTTGCATTTATCTTTTGTGCTGTAAAATTTGCCAGGGTAAATTGCTGGTCGCTCTCTTTGGCATAACCCATATTACCACAGCCCAGGTTATCTTTCGAATTTCCCCATTTGGATCCATCAGGAACTTCTATACCTATATTCTGGAAACTGTAATTGTAATTGCGGGACTGGTTCACATATAGATTTACGTTGCCGAAAATTGCATTCCTGTATTGTGTATATTTTTGTTCAATTGTGGAAGACCACAAATTCATCGCGGCATTATTATTTACATCGGGTACAGATTGCGGGTTAGCTACCCTCGAATTATTGTAAGCTGCAACATAACAGGGATTGGCCTGTAAAGTAGTAAGATAACTTCCTGTCATGATATCACCCCGGTGCCCCGAAAATCCATGCGCCCCCGCCATGGCGTTACGGCGTTGGTACAATGCCCAGTTATGGCCATTTTCACCGAAATAAGTATCCCATCCATAATTGCTGTTATTATCCATTATCCAGCGGTTATGCCCGCCACTTATCAGCCAGCTTTTATACTTGAATGCACTTGTATAAATGGTATCGATATTTTTATAGGCAGATGGAAGCGATGGAATAACTTCCCAGATGGAACCGGGCTGGTAGAACCTGAAGCCTAATTGCTGTAAATACTGGTAAAGCCCAAAGTGTAATCCATTATCCTGTGAAGCGGTAAATTTTATAAGGTTGGTGCCATTACTTTCTACCTTACATAACTGGTTATCTGTGATGGTTGAATCGTAAACAAGTATGATGCCCGATGAAGGCAATGCTGTATATAATTGTGTGCTAAACTGGCCCGACGGAATTGCTTTTTTCAAAAGCATAGCTACGTCCTCAGCTGTTGACTTCAACAGTTGAGAAGACCGCAGCGGGTAATGAATGGTTTGTGCAGTGGTAAACAATGCACAGAAGATACATACCGCCACAACAAAGCAGTTGCGAATGAACGCCATAGTTTAATGCTTGAATGATTAAAAACTATGGTTTCATCACAGAAACTAAAGGATTTATGTTTTCGTTAATCTTTGGCAGGTAACAGGTTATTAAACCGGTAATTACACAGGGGTTTGGATCTACGCTTTGTTATTCTTTGGAGGGGGAAGGAAAGATAAGGATATATCTTCCATAGTTGGGTAGTGTAAATATAGAAGATTTTATCTTAAAACAAAAAATATCGGGATTATTTTACAATATTAGTTTGCTGCCGGGCAGCGGTAACTGCTGATATTCAATGAAAGGCCTATTTCTGCGATGATATATTGATCTCTTTGCTTACTCCAGCCACGTTGCCTGCCCTGAACACCCAGAACATTATCCGGATCTATTTCATACGAGCGGTCCTGTAATAAGCCTGCTGTTGTCAGGTTTCCAGAGCCATCCCTAAAACCGGGTTGATTGCTGCCGGCATAAGTTGTACTTACATCATCAAGATAATCCGTATTGGTAAAACGGTGGGTAACCTCGAAAGACAGGTTCATGCGTTCACTTATATTATACTTGATACCAACGCCTAATGGTATAGCGATGCCAAGTGTGCTGTATTGTTTCCTTCCATTGTATGCATTTACCTGGCCTTCAGTACCCAGTGGACGCAAAAATTCTTTTTTCCCGTTTAAAAAGGCATACGGATCATAAGTAAATACGCCAACACCCAGGGTTACATAAGGCGTGAACATATAATCAGGATCATTGGGAATGAATTTAAAGAAATTAAAATCGCCCTGCACAGCCACTTCCCATATATTGGAATTGAAGCTCAGGTTCCTGAGTTTTTGATAATCACTCTTGCTGTAAGTATCACTATATCCCAGCTGTGCATAATGCGCACTGATACGCATGCCTACATAATTACCAAACTGTTTGCGGAAAAAAGCACCAATCGCAGGCTTGGGGCGATTGATCGCAGCCCTTGTATTAAGGTCGCCGAAATAATGAGCGGCACCAACGGTAATACCAAACTCACCTTTTTGCACATATTCGTAGCGTTCATTGCGCTGGGCACTTGCATTAAGCGCCATCGCAGTGATAAATAAAATGACCAGGGATCTCATTCTCATAGTATGCAAATTAAAGAATTGTTTTGTAAAACGGGAAGTTTACCGGTTTCTGATAAAGGCTTTGTTAAGGTTTTTTTCAGGGGGCCTGTTTTTCTATTCTTAACCCCACGCTCATAACATTTAATAAAGGATTGTCCCTCATTATATGAGAAATGCTGAAATTATAATTACCCCCCTGCTTAAAACGCCTGGGCTGCCCATTCAGCAATTTCCTTACTTCCCAGATATCGTTCATCCCGCTACCCTCCCAGCCATTCACGTCATCGCCGAGCTGAAGATCCACTTTCTGTATATGAAGACTGTCGCCCGGGGGCTGCAATCCAATATTCAACCATACATTATTATACTTATAAGCGTCGGTGTGGCGTAATACCAGGTATATATTATAAGCAGAGACAGTATCTTTTATTAAAAAGCTGCCGGTAGCTTTAAAGCTGCTTTGCCACTCATATTTTGGAATTACCGTGTTCTTTTCAAAGACATCTGTTTGGGTGCAGGAAAAAAGCTGCAGGCTACTGGCTACGAGGGAAAAGCAAATTATTTTTAACCGCGTTTCGAATTTCATAATGTAAAAATAATGACGGGCACCATGTTTTGCCGGTTATTAAAGTGCATTCAATACCTGTTCTTTTGCTTTTTCAAGTTCATCTTTCATTTTTACCACGCATTTCTGAATGTCTGCATCATATGCTTTGCTGCCGGTGGTATTGATCTCCCTTCCTATTTCCTGTAAAATAAAGGATAATTTCTTTCCTTTTCCTTCTTCGCCCTCTCCTAAAATGGATTTAAAATATTCGCAATGCTGGCGGAGCCTGATCTGTTCCTCATGGATATCTATTTTTTCCATATAATAGATGAGTTCCTGTTCCATGCGGTTATTGTCAATATTTTCCTTGCCCACATGCTTTTCCAGCAGCTGGTTTATCTCGTCTTTGATGCGCTTCTGCCGGTTGGGTTCAAGTTTTAATATCTCCTCTTCCTGTTCATTGATATTGTTGATCCTTTTTATAAGGTCTTTTTCCAATGATGCACCTTCTTCGGCCCTGTGCTGGTTAAGGTCATTCAATGCAGCAAGCAGAACCTTGCTGAATTCTGCAAAATCGGGTTCACTTAAAATATCATTGGTGGGTGTAACCACTTCCGGCAACCTAAGCAAGGCACTTAACACCGAGTTGGTATCAATATTCAATTCACCCGCAAGTTTTTCTATCTGGTTATAATAAGCCTTGATCAGGTCGGTATTTATATTAACGGGTTTTGAAGTTCCGTTCTGCTTGATGTTAACCGTGCAATCCACCGTACCTCTTATCAAATGTTCCTGTAAAGTATTCCTTATCTCGAATTCATAAGGTCTTAATAAAGGAGGAAGTTTAAGCTGTAGTTCAAATTGTTTTCCATTAAGCGCTTTTATCTCCACCAAAAATGTCTTTTCATTTACTGTTTGTTCCGCTCTTCCAAATCCTGTCATTGATTTAAGCATGTGTCATTATTATTTAAGTTGCAAGTTACAGGATAAAGTTATGAGTTGATGGACGGATATTCGGTAAAAGGCCTGAATCCCATTATACGTTCGGGCATATCCAATGGTTCAAATCCGAACTGTTTATACAGGCCATGTGCATCCCTGGTTGCAAGCATCCACCTGCGGAATCCCTGCAGGTCAGGATGGTTCATTATTTCTGTCATCAGCCATTTGCTTAATCCTTTCCCCCGGTACGCTTCAATAATAAAAACATCAGCGAGGTACCCAAAAGTTGCATGGTCTGTAATTACCCTCGCAAAACCAACCTGTTTATTCTTATCATACAAACCAAAACAACATGAACCTCCAATACTTTTCTTTAC
>DATHEH010000093.1:0-2756 GCA_035318685.1 Ferruginibacter sp. | reverse complement strand
GATGGAATTGATGGAAATGATATGCGACCTGTTGATACGGAAGAACAATTGCGGATCAAGAATTTCTTCCAGTTCCTCCATCCTGTATTCGACAAGAAACCGCCTGTTATCAAATGTTTTAAAAAAAATGAAACGGTTATCGGAGAAGAAATAGGCAATGTCTTCTATGGCGATGGATAATAGTTTTTGCTGGTAGCTGACCAAAAATCTTTTTTTAAGTTCCTGTTTCAAAAAAGACACAGGAGTGCTTATTGCAGTAACGGTTCGGCCTTGCCCGGAATGTTGTAGTTGTTCTCCGGCCCCGGCCGCGTCAGTTGTTTTTAAAAGGAATTTTTGCAGGAAGGGCAGGTTGATCACCCTGAACGCAAGGTATACAAGGTGGTTGTTACCGGAGGTAATGATGAGCCTGGCTTCAATATATTTATGTGTATCCCTTAAAAGCCCGCGGTTCACCAGCACGAGGTCGGGTAAAGACCCGCTGCTGATCCTGTTTTGCAGCATCTCAGCCTCCTTTACCACGGCGAGTATCTCGATACTGCTGTCGATGGCATGCAATACCCTTTTTAATTTTTTTACTATATGCCTTTGCGGCTCTACGATCATTACTTTCATGGCCCTGCAAGTTTCATTTTGGGGCGGGCATTTTAAAGTGGGAATGTAACGAGTTGAAAAAAACGGGGGATGAGTTGTAAGAATACCAATGGAGATCATTCATTAGTATGCCCGGTGACAGGAACCAACCGCAGATGTAAGATTATCCTTTGATCAATGCGTTTAAGAACAGCTGCACATCTACTGATCTTCCAAGTGGTTCTAATAAAAAATTAAAGAGGTTAACGCCCAGGGCCAGGTAAGTAGCCGGGTGTTTGAGTTTCCTGTATTTCCAGGCGCCTAAGAACAGCATTACCATAATGAGCACCAGCGAAAGAATATCGAACAAGGAATAATGAACAAGGAAATTGGAAGTAATGATCATTTCGTTCCCGTTCATCATTCCTTGTTCCTTGTTCATTATTCCTTGCTCCTTATTCGATATTCCAATCCTATTTTACCTTCATCGCATCCGTGGTTCTTCCGCCCTGCTTCAGTATTACTTTTGTGATCTTACCGGATTCATTCACAAATTCAAACTGCGCATCATTTACTTTCAGGAAAAATTTGTTATTCGATTCGGCAAACATTTCCAGTTTTTCCTGGCCCGTTGCCTGTAAGTAAAGCCGGTCCTTTTCCTTGCTGATGGTAAAACCGAATTGAGCCGATACTTCATATTCTCCGGTATACATGGCAAGCGTTTTTTCATCCGGTTTTATTTCAGCCTGGGTAATAAGAGCTTTGTCAGACTTGTTCCATACTTCGTTTGCGCTGCGGCTGTGTATGATCAACCTGTCAATAATGGCCGTTTTATTTCCCGCAAATTCCATCGTTACCATTGGATCTTCAAAGAAGAAGTTATCTTTTTTAAAAGCCTTTGCAATGGTCTTTTGGTTTCTCCCAACCTGTGAGTAAAGCTTGCCTTCTGCAACGCTGATGATACGCTGATCGCCATTTTCATTTTCATAAACGCCTGCATAGGTTTGCAAAACGGAATTTGTAACAGAAATTTCTTTATCGGCGTATGGCTTGCCGATGGCAAGAGCTGCAAGCTTTGAAGTAACTCTTTCAGGAGAATTGCAATCGCAATTAGATAAAACCACAACATATACATCTTCTTTGGGTAAATACATGGCCATTGTCATAAAACCGTCTATCAGCCCGCCATGCCATATGCTTGGGCTTTCCTGTATAAAGCCGAAGCGCCAGCCATAGCCATAATTTATCTCCTTACCGTTAACCAGTTTATATTTCGTAAATGCTTTTTCAAGACTTTCTTTTTTAACCAGTTTATAAGTCTGAACGGCCTTTTGCCATTTGAAGAGGTCTTCTACGGTTGACAATATGGATCCTGCCGCAAAAGGCTGGGTCATGCTTATTTGTGCAGCATGCTCAATTTCCTTTTCGCCCTTTGTATAACCGGCAGCCCTGTTCTTAATTATTCCTGCATCATTTGCATAGGACGAGCCGGTCATCCCCTGTGGCTTAAAGAAACTGGCTTCAAGGTATTGCCCGTAGGTTTTACCCGTTAACTTTTCGATAATAAAACCCAGTAAAAAATAATTCGAGTTACTGTATTCATACCTGGTACCGGGTGCAAAACGCATTGGCTGGTTTTGGAAATAACTGATCATCTCGGCCGGCGTAAGATCAATTTTAGATCTTTGTACAGAGTCTTTGATACTGGTGTAATCACGTATACCGGATGTATGGGGAAGCAAATGCTCAATAGTGATCTTTTCACCCTGCATTGGATAAGCCGGTATGAACCTTATGATCTCATCCTGCAGGTTCAGCTTTCCCTGTTCCATTAATTGCAATATGGCAATAGCAGTAAACTGCTTGGTAATAGACCCAACCCTGAAAACAGTATTGGTCTGCATGGGCACATTATGCTCCAGGTTTGCCATCCCGAACGCTTTTTTATAAATGATCTTTCCACTACGGCCTACTAAAACAGCGCCCCCTGTTCCATTCAATGGAAATTGCCCGTTCAGTACTTTGTCAAATTCAGCGGCTAAGCTGTTGGCTTGCTGGGCATCGGCAGCATGGAATAGTGTTGCGCAAAATGCCAGCATTAAAATTGTTTTTTTCATTGGGTGTCGTGTTATTGTTTATTGATATGGTGTATGATTTATTATTCTTTCCTGTCAGCGCATAATATG
>DATHEH010000092.1:0-11530 GCA_035318685.1 Ferruginibacter sp. | reverse complement strand
CTTATTCACCAAAGTATGGGAACGCTATGGTATCAAATTCAGCTATGTTGATACGTCGGATGTCAATAATATAAAAGCGGCAGTAACAGCAAATACAAAACTGGTGTGGATAGAAACGCCGACCAATCCTTTAATGAACATTAGCGATATCGCTGCAATAGCAGTTATATCAAAAGCGGCAAACGCATTGTTGTGTGTTGATAATACTTTTGCGTCACCTTACCTGCAAAATCCTTTAGACCTCGGCGCTGATATTGTAATGCATTCGGCCACAAAATATTTAGGCGGGCATAGTGATGTGATACAGGGGGCATTGATGATGAACGATGCCACACTGCGGGAAAAACTATATTTCATACAAAAAAGCTGCGGCGCAGTACCGGGCCCTATGGATTGCTTTTTAGTATTGCGGGGTATTAAAACTTTACACCTGCGCATGAAGCAACATTGTGAGAACGGGGAGAAGATTGCGCATTGGCTTCGTAACCACGCAAAGGTGGCAAGAGTTTACTGGCCTGGCTTTGAAGACAGCCCCGGTCACGCTGTCGCAAAAAAACAAATGCGTGGCTTTGGTGGCATGATAAGTTTTGTGTTGAAAGATGAAAGTATGGATGTGGCCACTAAAGTGCTTTCCTCTACCCGCTTATTCTCTCTTGCAGAAAGTTTGGGTGGTGTGGAATCGCTTATCAATCATCCTGCAAGCATGACACACGCCAGCATACCCCGCGAAGAGCGGATAAAAAATGGACTATCGGATAGTTTAATAAGGCTAAGTGTGGGCATTGAAGACGCAGATGACCTGATAGAAGACCTGCAAAAAGCAATCGGTTAATACGATGAATTATTTTGTTGAGATCATTGGCTGGATCGGTGCGGTGTTGATCACAGGCGCTTATTTTCTGAACATTAACGGGAAACTCAAAAGTTCATCGCTACCCTATATCATCAGTAACCTGGTTGGTGGAATATTCTTTACCATCAATACGCTCGTTCACCACGCCTACCCTTCTATGATCGTAAATATCATCTGGGTATTCATTGCCGTAGCGGCGCTTTTTAAAAAGGATAAAACTCCGGTATGAATGAACTTATCAAATGAATGAACTAAAGGATTTTCTTGACGCCAAGGTTGACCTGTACAACCAGCCTTCATTCATAAAAGACGATCCTGTTTCTATTCCTCATCTCTTTACAAAAAAACAGGATATAGAGATCGCCGGTTTTTTTGCCGCCATATTTGCGTGGGGAAACCGTACCACCATCATCAATAAAAGCGCAGCGCTTTTACAGTTAATGCACAATGCGCCATATGATTTTTGCATGAACCATACGATTAATGACCTTAAAAAGATGGAGGGCTTTAAACACCGCACTTTCAATACAACAGACCTGCTATATTTTATCGAATTCTTTAAATACCATTACACAAATAATACTTCGCTTGAAACAGCTTTCTCCCAATGGATAAATAAAGAAGACCTGACGGTGGAGAACGGGCTCAAAGGATTTTACCATTATTTTTTTTCGCTGCCGGATGTTCCACAAAGGACAAGGAAACATATCGCGTCACCCGAAAAGAATTCATCCTGCAAAAGACTGAATATGTTCCTGCGCTGGATGGTACGCAGCGATGATAAGGGTGTTGACTTTGGCGCCTGGAAAAATATTTCCCCTGCACAACTTGTATGTCCTGTTGATGTACACGTAGGCAGGGTTGCTGCACGCCTTGGTTTGCTTAAAAGACAACAAACTGACTGGCAGGCGGCATTGGAGCTCACAGATTATTTGCGTAATTTAGATGCAGCCGATCCCTCAAAATATGATTTTGCTTTATTCGGGCTGGGTGTAACGGAATATTATAAAGATGCTTACAGAGCTCATTCAAACCATTAACAGCAGCATGGCAATGGAATTGCCTGAAAAACTTTCTTCCGCTGAATTACATGCACAATTATCAAAGTACATCAACCAGCTCATCCAGGTCAATTTTGAAAAATTACTTGCCCTCCTCTACCACATTGATGTAAGCGAATCAAAACTTAAACAATTATTAAAAGAACATCCCGGTGAAGATGCCGGTAATATCATTGCCACACTTATTATTGAAAGGCAGGAACAGAAAATAAAACTTCGAAAGCAAAACAAACCTGGTACAGATATCCCGGAAAAGGAAAAATGGTAGTTAACAATTTTGCAGTATGGAATTTCAACCAAAAAATGCTGACCATTCATGAAGCAACAGGCGCTGTAAAAGATAAGGTGCACCGTATTTACAGGTATCATATTAAATAGCATCCCGCCGGCAGCACTGTCTTTCTTCTTAAATAGCTATTTTTGATGGTACAATCATCACTTTATGAAATTAGTTACGTATTTAAAAGACGGCCATGACCGTTTAGGTATTTTAGTCGAGGGCAATTTATATGCTATTGATGCCCTGCATAATGACCTTCCCTCCACCATGTCTATGTTCCTCAACTACTGGGAAGAACTGATGCCACTGGCCCGCGCAGTAGAGCAAAGAATAAAGGACGGGTTGGGGAAAAATGTACTTGCCGATCCGTATGATGAAGCAACGATTTATGCGCCGGTTCCTCACCCTACAAGCTGCCGCGATGCTTACGCCTTCAGGCAACACGTAGCCGCTGCAAGGCGCAACCGCAAAGTGGATATGATACCGGAATTTGACCAGTACCCCATTTTTTATTTTACAAATCATAATAGCATACAGGGTCCCGGCGACGTTGTTTGTATGCCCGATCATTTTGAAAAACTTGACTTCGAACTGGAAGCTGCGATTGTTATTTGTAAATACGGCAGGAATATAAAAGCCGCTGAAGCGGATGAATATATTGGCGGCCTGATGATCATGAATGATATGAGTGCAAGAAGACTGCAGATGGAAGAAATGCTGCTGAACCTTGGCCCTGCAAAAGGAAAGGATTTTTCAACTGTGATCGGTCCCATGCTGGTAACCCTGGATGAACTGGAACAATATGAAGTACCCTGCAAAGAAGATCATACAGGTAAAGCGTGGAATTTAGGCATGAAGTGCTTTGTAAATGGTAAGCAGGTGAGTGAAGGAAATGTAAGTGATATGGACTGGACTTTTGCCGAGATCATAGAACGTTGCAGTTATGGTGTCGACCTCCTGCCCGGCGATGTAATAGGCAGCGGCACTGCAGGCACAGGTTGTTTTTTGGAATTGAACGGAACGGGTAAATTAAACGACCCCAATTACCAGGAGCAATGGCTGCAGGAAGGCGATATCGTTGAAATGGAAATTGACGGGTTAGGAAAATTAACCAACACGATCATAAAGGATGAAAGTGATTTTTCTATTTTAGCATTAAAGAAAGTTTAATCCAGCAATTCGTCTATTCTTTTAAAAGAATAACCTTTTTGTTTCAGTGCATCAATAAGCTCATTTAACCTGTAATAAAATTTATCCGTCCGATTTGGATCTGTGCCGATATGCAGCAAAAGAATGTTTCCATTCAACCCGTTCTTTTCCTCCTGATCAATTATAGACCTGTAAATTTCCTCTGAGCTTCTGTAATTCTTCATTTGGGGTGTTGTATAATCTGCCGTGCTTTTTGTGCCGGGAGTAAAGTTTATCAACCGGAGCCCCATTTCTTTGGTCCAGGCTGCAATAGAATCGTTGTACCATTCATAAGGAGGAAGAAAATATTTTGCATTGCTGATACCCATTTTTTTCATCACAGCATAATTCTGCTGCAGGTCATTTTTAAATTCCTGCTTTGTTACCAAAAGGCTGTCTCTTTTATCCCAGTCGGCATATAGTAAATGCCTGTTTGAATGTGCGCCTAAATAATGCCGGTCATTTTTTAATTGGTCAATTGTCTTTCTAAAAGTTGGATCGTTATAAAAACCACCGGTAAAAAAGAAAGAAGCTTTTATGTTTTGCTGCTTTAATGTTCTTGCAATCACTTCTCCCCCATCTGCAAATTCATGGCCGGTAAAGACAAGCGAAATATTTTTTAAACGTGCGTCTCCTCTTATTATCGCTCCGCTATTGTAGGTATAATTCTTATCTTTCTTCAGCTGCTGAGCACCATTTTCCTTTGCCGCCAGCAAATAGATCAGTGAAGCAGTTCCGTCCATTGTAGGTTCATTGGTACTATAGTCGCCATAGTCATCGTGATAAACAACAAGATCACTTTGAAAAGCAGCATATTCATCAGGCTGGTACAACTTAATACCGATAAGGCTCTTATAAATGCTGCCATAAACCGGGCCGTCCACCAAACCCCCGTTGATCGGGTAATTCTTCAGGTGCGTGAATGCAGAGTGAGGATCTGCAGGATAGTCACTGTTTTGCGGCAGCCCGTATACAAAGCTTGTTCCCCATGGATTACAACCAAAGAGCCAGTCAAAATTTGCCTGCTCCAGTTCTTCAAATGAATTATCCTTGCTCAGGCTGCTGTACCAATAGCATTGCGTGGCAAAAGAAGTGGTTAAATTATTACTGCACCATATAAATGGCACGCCCCTGTAAAAAGCATTTTGGCTGGCTTTGTTCCAAACCTTTTCAATTCCTGTTCTATAATATTTCAGAACAGTGTCTGAATAGTTCCAAAAGTCTTCTATACTTTTTTTACTATATCCCACTTTAGGACCATGTTGCCTGCTTTGCAGTTGTTTTATCAACTCGTAGTGTCCTACGTTAACAAAAGGATACCATTGATAATGCTTTGCCGTATCGGCACCAAGCCATGGCGTGATCTTTTCCCGCTTTGCATAGCCTATTGCCTGCATCATACGAGATCCATTATCTGCACCCATAGCTGCATGTATTACCATATCATGTATTGCTGCATTGGCAAGTTCCATATCGTCCACCCAGTTCTCTTCCGCATAGATATAAGGCGACCGTACAGATACGGTTTGTGTAACACCCGGTTTCTTTTCTGCATACTCAAGCGCTTCAAATGCTTTAGCATAGTATCCTTTATTTTTATTGTGCTTTCTAAATATACTATCTGTTTCATACAGGAAATGCGCCAAAGCATACACGCTGGCAAATTTTGCAGCAGTGGAACTGGTGCCGGTCGTATTGTTCAAAAATTTGCCTCTTTGCTGGGGCTCACCATTAATAAAATAGACCGGTCGTTCATATCTTTTCCTATACTGGCTGTCAAGTTTTGGCATGCGCATGCTGATATGGTCTCTGTCATCCGCTAACTGGTTGAACATGATATTTGCAGAGGGATTCATTTTCAACAGCCAGTCGATCCCCCATGTTGCTTCATCCAACACATCCGGGAAACCATTTTTACCATCCAGGCCATTCGCCAGTTTTTCATCTGTAAATACATTCGGAAAATCCCGGTATGCCATCAGTAAATGGTAAGTAGCATTGGCAGATGTGGCAGAATACTGCAGATAATCACTGGCATCATGCCATCCACCTGACACATCAATGTGGGTGCTATCAGGCATCGGGCCATACAAAGTATAGCCATCGTGTGTATGACAACTGTCTTTTAAAAAAGGATTGAAGCCACTTCGCTGTTGCCGCATATACTGCAAACAAAAATCCGCGGTGCCCTTATGAACATCATCGCCGATCGTAAAAACAGGAGATATAGCCTTGCCTGCTACAATATTATAAGTGCCTGGCTTTGTAAATTCAGAGAATGATAATCGTTGTGTTTGTAAGAAAGGCCCATAACTTCCAAAAGCCTTACCCGCAGCCTTTTTAAAAACGATCTTTTTTGTTTTGGCATCTGCCAGGTAAAAGTCTTTTATTATTTGCTCTTGTTTATCACATAGCACAGCAACCTTAACACTATTGGGTGAATAGCCCAGCAAATTAAGGCGGATGACGGCACTGTCATTTTGTGCAAAAGAACAAAACTGGTTTACAATAAAAACAAAAAGCAGGATGATTTTATTTATTTGCATAGGTGAATTTACAAAACCCATACTATACTTTTTATAAGTAATTTTAGGGTTCAAACTTTTTTAATGAGGATCATTCCCGGCGAAATAAAAACAGGTGAATTACATAGTTATCTTTTGGGTGCCGTAGCCCCCAGGCCCATTTGTTTTGCAAGCACGGTTGATAAGGATGGCGTCCCGAATTTATCGCCGTTCAGTTTTTTTAATGTATTTGGAAGTAACCCCACCACATTGATCTTCTCTCCTGCACGAAGGGTAAGGGACAATACCACCAAACATACCCTCCAGAATATTTACGAAACGAAAGAAGTGGTAATTAACGTGGTGAATTATGCGATGGTGCAGCAGGCTTCGCTGAGCAGTTGTGAATATCCAAAAGGCGTGGATGAATTTGAAAAATCAGGGTTTACAAAAATGGCTTCCGAAAAAGTAAGGCCCTTCCGTGTTGCCGAAAGTCCCGTACAGATGGAATGCAAAGTGAGGGAGATCATAGAAACAGGAACTGAAGGCGGCGCCGGTAATTTAATTATCTGTGAAGTTTTAGTGATGCACATCAATGACGCTATCCTTAATGAAAAAAATAATATCGATCCGCATAAGATCGACCTGGTGGCCCGTATGGGTGCCGATTTTTATTGCCGTGCCAGCGGCGGCGCTGTATTTGAAGTGGTAAAGCCCAATACACAATTAGGGATTGGTGTGGAGGCGTTACCGGAAAGTATCCGTAAAAGCACTGTTCTTACCGGGAATAATTTAGGCCAGCTGGGTAATGTACATGAGATGCCATTTGTTGATCCGTCCTTTAATGATGACAAACTCAAAAATATCATCCAGTATTATTCCATCAACCCCGATGATATGGATACCGAACTGCATTGCTATGCCAAAGAATTACTGGATGCCGGGAAAGTGAGCGAAGCCTGGCAGGTATTACTGGCAGACTATTAATAATTGTCAAATTACACGCTCTTTAACGTTTATGACAAAGTCATTGTTTTATTTTCATCTTATGAAAACATTTTTTATCGCACTGCTGCTACCCTCACTTTGCTTTGCCCAAAAAAATTACGACTATAAAAACCTTGTGCTGGAGGGCGGCGGTGTACGCGGGTTTGCTTATGCAGGCGTATTTAGCGTATTGGAAGAAAAAGGAATTCTACAGGAGATAGAAAAGATAGGCGGTTCATCGGCCGGCTCCATTGCCGGCATGCTGGTGTGTGTGGGTTATTCAGCTGCCGAAATGGACAGTATCATGATAAGATTTCCTGTACAAAAACTTAATGATGGTCATGGGGGCATAGTTGGAAAGTACAAAAGATTTAAAAAAGAGTATGGCATCTATAAAGGAGATGCCTTTGAAAAATGGCTTCAAAAACTGGTGGCTCATAAAACCGGTAACCCGCTGCTGACCTTTGAGCAACTGCACCAATTGCATTTGAAGAATAATTTTTATAAAGACCTTTATTGCACCGGCACCAATCTCAGCAGGCAGCAGCTGGAGATATTCTCTTATCAAACTACACCATCAATGCCGATAGCGCTGGCTGTAAGAATAAGCGGGGGTATCCCTTTATATTTCGAGCCGGTAGCTTTAGACAATAAGCTGCAGAAAATAAAAAGATCAGATACTACTTCTTTTGTTAACTATTATATTGATGGCGGTATGCTTTCCAATTATCCCATCAGCATGTTCGATACCTGTGAAGAGAATAGCTTTAACCCTTTGCTCTGTGATAAAATAAAATTCAACCGGCAAACCATTGGTATAAAATTAGAAAGGCCGCAACAGATAGATTCCCTCAACAATAACAGTATCAAGATACCGGCGTATACCATTAATAATTCTTCTGAATATCTTTATGCGTTTGCCAACCTGCTTATAGAAACACTTAGCCGGAAATATCCCGGGCTTGAAAATGAAAAAGGCAGAACGATCTATGTGAGCCAGGGACATGTTTTTTCGCAGATAAAAAAAACCAAACTGCAGGATAAGATGCTCCTGTATGAAAATGGCACCAGGGCGGCCAACGATTTCTTACTGTCCAGGAAATGATGACCAGTTCTGTCCAAACACTTTCTTTAATATATCCGTTGTTCTTGCTGCAAAATTGGTCCGGATATTCCTTTCTTCCTTTGCCACCAGGTCGAACAGGGCATTGGTTGCCCGATGGGTAACAAAGCCGGCAAGATCAGGATTGATCTTATTGAATACTAGCGGGAGGCTATTGTATTTATTCACCAGGTCGCCATAGTATTTTGTGGCGTTCACTTTATCGAGCGAAGACCTGATCACGGGTAAAAAAGCCGCTGTCAATTGCTCCGTGGTCTTAACGCGAAAAAAATGTGTTGCGCTGGTATCACCATTCCTTACCAGGCCGATGGCATCATTTATCGTCATGCTTTTTATGGCATTCACAAAAATGGGCTTTGCATAGCCTGCTGCATCTTCTGCGCCGCGGTTTATTTGTAAGATGGCTTTATCAACCATGCTGCCAAGGCCGATATCCCTTAAGGTGTTCTCTATTTTCTTTGCATCGGGTGGTAATAGTATCTTGTAAAAGGCATCCCGGAAGAATCCATCCTCACGATTAAGTTTCAATACTGCACCCGTAAGCCCCTGTGCCAATGCTTCTTTTATACCCGCGGCAGCTTCATACTCTGTCACGCCGGTTCCTACACCTGTTGATTGGGGTAATTGCTTTATTATATCACATCCGTAAAACAGGGAAGCAAAAACCATCGCAGCGAGTATATGTTTCATGTTCTTTCTTTTATTATATATATAGGAGGGGCAAGTTTCCTGCCAAACTTTAAGATATGTTGCTAAATGGGCAAATGAGTCGTATGCGGTATATTTGCGGTAAAATAAAAGCTGTCAGCCATAAGAGCGAAAGGCTAACAGCTAATAGCTAAATATTATGAGTACACAACAGCTTTCAGAACAGGAGTTCATCAGGAGAGAGAAATTAGAAGAATTAAAAAAACTGGGTATCGATGCCTTCCCGGCAGCATTGTACCCGGTCAATACAACTTCAGCTTACATAAAGGAGAATTATAAAGGAGAAGAGAACAAAGCGGACTTTGCAGATACATGTATTGCGGGCCGTATCATGAGTGTTCGTGATATGGGCAAGGCAAATTTCTTTGTCATACAGGATGCCCATGGAAAAATTCAATGTTATATAAAACAGGATGATATTTGTCCCGGCGACGATAAGACCATCTACCAAACTGTCTGGAAAAAATTAATTGATCTGGGTGATATCATCGGCATTAAGGGATATGTGTTTACTACAAAGACAGGCGAAACCTCGATCCATGTAAAAGAGTTCTCAATACTTGCGAAAGCTTTAAAGCCATTGCCTGTAGTGAGGGAAAAAGATGGCGAAACATTTGATGAAGTAACAGATCCGGAGTTCCGTTACCGCCAGCGTTATGCCGACCTGATCGTAAACCCCGGCGTTAAAGAAACTTTTATCAAGCGAACAAAAATGGTGAATGCCATTCGTGAATTTTTAAATGAGCGTGGCGCACTGGAAGTAGATACGCCGGTATTACAAAGTATTCCCGGCGGTGCTGCGGCAAGGCCATTCAGCACACACCATAATGCACTTGACGTGCCGATGTACATGCGCATTGCCAATGAACTGTATTTAAAGAGACTAATAGTTGGCGGGTTTGAATGGGTATATGAATTCAGCCGTAACTTCCGAAATGAGGGAATGGACCGTACGCATAACCCGGAATTCACCGTGCTGGAATTCTATGTTGCCTATAAAGATTATGAATGGATGATGGACACCACCGAACAGCTTTTGGAAAAAGCAGCTTTGGCCACCAATGGCACAACAAAGGTTTTGGTGGGTGAAAAAGAAATTGATTTTAAAGCGCCTTACAAAAGAATAAGCATGTATGATGCCATTAAGGAACATACAGGTTTCGACATCAGCGAAATGGATGAAGCAGGCATAAGAAACGCTTGCAGTGAACTAAAAATTCATGCTGATGAGAAATGGGGTAAAGGGAAATTAATAGACGAGATCTTCAGTGGCAAATGCGAAGGCAATTATATACAACCCACTTTTATTACCGACTACCCGGTGGAGATGAGCCCGCTCACCAAAAAGCACCGCAGCAAAGCCGGCCTGGTAGAGCGCTTTGAGCTGATGTGCAATGGTAAGGAAATTGCCAATGCCTACAGCGAGCTGAACGACCCCATTGAACAGCGGGAGCGTTTTGAAGAACAAACCAGGCTGATGGAACGTGGCGATGATGAAGCTATGTTCATTGATCATGATTTTTTAAGAGCACTGGAATATGGCATGCCGCCCACCAGCGGCATAGGCTTTGGTATCGACAGGATCGTAATGTTACTGACCAACCAGCATTCCATACAGGATGTGCTGTTCTTCCCAATGATGAGGCCTGAAAAAGGAAATGAGTTTATAAGTCCTGAGCAGTATTAACTGTCATAGTAAATATTTTCAGCTTAAATAAATGAGCCAAAAAAGATGAAGCAATGTTTTTGATTCATACAGGATGTTTTCTTCGTTCCAATGATGAGATTGGAAAAATGATGACTAGGTAATTCACTGATGCTCTTTCTAATTAAAGCCGGACCTCCCTCTCCTGCAGGAGAGGGAACGAGGGTGAGGTCAGAGAATAAGCCTGAATAATAAAACTTAATCTTACATTAGCAGTATGAGAAGATCTTTTTTCATACTGCTTTTTTTTATGGGTAATATTGATCTCCAGGCTCAAAAAAATACAGGCTGCGTGATCAAAACATCATTGGGCAGGATCACTATTGAACTATATCCTGGAAAAGCTCCCATTACCGTGGCAAATTTTTTAAAGTACGTAGATGCGCATTTGTACGACAGCAGTTCCTTCTTCCGTGCGGTAACATTGAACAATCAACCGAAAGATTCCATTAAGATCGAAGTCATACAGGGAGGTGATGTGGATTCTGTAAAAGAGTTTGCTCCCATAGCACTTGAAACAACCACACAAACGGGCCTGCTGCATAAACATGGAACCATTTCCATGGCAAGAGGCAAACCTGCAAGTGCTACATCCAGTTTCTTTATTTGCATCAATGACCAACCCTCTTTGGACTTCGGCGGAAAACGAAACCGTGATGGCCAGGGTTTTGCCGCATTCGGAAAAGTTATTGAAGGCATGGAAGTAGTAAAAAAGATCCAGCAGCTTCATCCTGAACAGGGACAATACTTCAAGCCAACAGTTACCATTTTATCTATAACCAGAAAATAACGATCATGCAAAAATTGCTATCTGCTTTTTTTACCGGCTTGTCTTTACTTACAGTTTCGGGTGACCTGGTGTCGCAGAATTTTGTAAGTAACCAGCGCCCTTCTAAGGGAACAGAAAGAATTGCTGCATTTAAACAACACCAGTCCTCTTTGAATGCTTCACCATACAAGGATCTTCTGTGGCGTAATGTTGGACCGGATAATGTGAGCGGCCGTTGCACTGATGTATGGGGCATTTCCGGCAACAAGAATATCTTATACGCTGCTTTTGCAACGGGTGGTTTATGGAAGTCTGAGAATGCAGGAAAAACGTGGCTTCCTTTATTTGACCA